>DASUPM010000223.1:0-3271 GCA_036281095.1 Pseudorhizobium sp. | reverse complement strand
CGGTCGCCGATGACAAGCTCGCGCTGGCCGCGACCGACCGGGATGAGGGCGTCGATCGCCTTCAGGCCGGTGGACATCGGCTCATGAACCGACTTGCGCGGAATGATGCCGGGAGCCTTGACGTCGACGCGCGAGCGGCGGGTCGCGTTGATCGGGCCCTTGCCGTCGATCGGGTTGCCGAGCGCATCCACGACGCGGCCGAGAAGTTCAGGACCGACCGGAACGTCAACGATGGCGCCGGTCCGCTTGACGGTGTCGCCTTCCTTGATCCCGCGGTCCGAGCCGAACACCACGACACCGACATTGTCGGCTTCGAGGTTCAGCGCCATGCCGCGAACGCCACCGGGAAACTCGACCATTTCGCCGGCCTGGATGTTGTCGAGACCGTAGACGCGAGCAATGCCGTCGCCGACGGACAGGACCTGGCCGACTTCCGAAACTTCAGCTTCCTGGCCGAAATTCTTGATCTGGTCCTTGAGAATTGCGGAAATTTCCGCTGCACGGATATCCATCAGCCGACCTCTTTCAATGCAAGCTTAAGAGTGGAAAGTTTGGTGCGAAGGGACGTATCGATCTGACGCGAACCGACCTTCACGATCAGCCCGCCCAGAAGGGAAGGATCGATCGTGACCGCAACGGCCACATCCTTGCCCGTGACGCCCTTCAGCGCCGACTTGAGTTCGTTTTCCTGGGCCGGCGTCAGCGCATGCGCGGACGTCACCTCAGCGGTTACCTCGCCCCGATGGGCGGCCGCTATCTGCCGGAAAGCCCGGATCATGCCAGGCAGCGCAAACAGGCGCCGGTTGCCGGCCACGACCTTGAGGAAATTGCCTACCAGGCCACCGATGCCGGCCTTCTGCGCAACTGCGGAAACGGCGCGCGTCTGGTCCTCGGCGGAAAATACGGGGCTCAGGATCAGGCGCTTCAGGTCTTCGCTCTCATCGATCAAGGACTGGAACCGATCCAGGTCCGCACCGACCGCGTCAATGGAGTTAGCCTCAACGGCAAGTTCGAAAAGCGAAGACGCGTAGCGCTCTGCTACACCGGAAATCCGCTGGGATGTGTCAGCCACGGGCACAGTTTCCCTAAGTTATCGTCGAGCACCGATCGCCATTGCGGGAGATCAATAACCCATTGAAGTTACTTGCTTTTCGTTGAAAACAGCCGACTTTCTCGTCAGCCCCTTCAGACATTCGCGGTTCGTCTAGCATAGGATCTGGGGACTCGCAACACGGCAGATGGGCTAAAAGGCCCGCGCGCCAAGGGGTTGAACCGGATTTTATCGGAGAACGGCGCGGAACACCCCGCGCGGATCGGAACAACCCGCTCAGATGTAACCGAAGACATAGCCGAGCGGCAGCGCGGCGAGTACCATCTGAACCATCAGGACGAACAGGTTTCGCGCCGTCACGCCGCGATCGAGAAACAGCGACAGCAGGCGCCCGAGAGCTGCAAATGCAAGTGCGGTTCCCAGGACCAGATAGGTGAAGTCCTGCGCGAGCGCCAGGGCAGCCAGCCCCAATCCGAGATAGAGCCCGCCGCTGGAACGAACCGCACCGAAGCCCTCTGCCGTCACGACGCCCGTGGTGAACCCGCCTGCCCTCAGAACCGGAGCTGGAAACAGCATTGCCACAAGCCCGATGGCGGCGACGACGGCGGCGGAAATAAAAGCCAGCCGTTCGGGTAGTTCGCTAGGGAAATAGAACTCCAATCGTCTCTCCTGAAGATCGAGATGCAGCCCGTCCAGATATCAGCGGTCACGTGATTCTCAAAGAAAGCTTTGCGGATCGACGTCGATCTGCACGTGCACCGATCCCCGGATCTTCGGGCCGCGGTCCATCATTGCCTTCAGGAAGGCCTGGATCTCGGCGTTCCTGCGCCCGTGGACCAGCAGCCGGAAACGGTACCGCCCGCGGACCAGCGCCAGCGGCGCTTCGGCGGGACCGAGTACGGAAAGGCCCGGCACCGGCGGCACAGCAGCCCTCAGGCCCCGCGCATGGGTTTCGGCATCGGCGCGGGTATCGGCAGAGACGATGATCGAGGCAAGCCGACCGAACGGCGGCAGGAGAGCCCTCTCGCGCTCGGTGATCTCCCGTTCGTAAAAGGCGCCGGGATCGCCCGAGACGATCGCCTGCATGACGGGGTGCTGCGGCTGGTAGGTCTGCAGCAGCCCATGACTCTTGAGGCCGGTGCGCCCTGCGCGACCGGTCACCTGGCTGAGAAGCTGGAATGTTCTCTCTGCCGCGCGCGGGTCGCCGTTGGCGAGCCCCAGATCGGCGTCGATGATTCCGACCAGCGTCATGAGCGGGAAGTTATGTCCCTTGGCAACCAGTTGCGTTCCAACGACGATGTCGGCGTCGCCCCGGGCGATCGCCTCAAGTTCGAGCCGCAGACGCTTGACGCCGCCGAGCAGATCCGACGACATGACGATCGTTCGCGCCTCCGGAAAATGCCTTTCCACTTCCTCGGCGATCCGTTCGACGCCAGGACCGCAGGCAACCAGATGATCGAGCGTGCCGCATTCGGGACAGGCTTCCGGCGTTGGCTCGCTGTAGCCGCATTGATGGCACTGGATCTGGTTGCGGAAACGATGCTCCACCAGCCAGCTGGAGCATTGCGGGCACTGGAACCGATGCCCGCAGACGCGGCAAAGCGTGAGCGGCGCGTAACCGCGCCGGTTGAGGAAGAGCAGGGACTGCTGGCCGCGCTCGATCGTCTTGCCGATCGCCCTCAGCAGAACCGGCGAGAGAAAGCCTCCCCTTTCCGGCGGATGTCGACGCATGTCGACCAGGTGCAGGTCGGGCAGGGCGGCCTCGCCGAAGCGCGTCGGCAGGTGAACCACGTTGTAGCGGCCCGTCTGCGCGTTGACCCGGCTCTCTACCGAAGGCGTCGCGGAAACAAGCACGACCGGAAAATCTCCGATCCGCGCCCGCACCACCGCCATGTCCCGCGCATTATAGAAGACTCGCTCCTCCTGCTTGTAGGCTGGATCGTGCTCCTCGTCGACGACGATCAGGCCGAGGTTTTCGAACGGAAGGAAAAGCGCCGATCGCGCTCCGGCCACCACCTGCACCTCTCCGGTGATGATGCCGCGCCAGACCTTCTCGCGCATCCGCGGTGAAAGATCGGAGTGCCATTCTCCCGGTTTCGCGCCAAACCTGTCCTGGAACCTTTCGAGGAAACTGGCGGTCAGCGCAATCTCGGGCAGCAGGATCAGGACCTGCCTGCCCTGCCTCAACGTTTCCGCGATCGCCTCGAAATAGACTTCCGT
>DASUPM010000222.1:0-5595 GCA_036281095.1 Pseudorhizobium sp. | reverse complement strand
TCCAACGCGGACATCCCTCCGAACCGGGCATTGGCGGCGGTCAACTCGGCAGGCGGTCTACGCAGTGCGGCTAGAGATGAAGATCGCCGGACGATTCCGGTTGGTAGATCACCTTCTCGATCCGGATGCGGCGCGTTCGGTCCGTCACTACCCAGTCTATGGCGTCACCTTCCTGATAGCCCAGGATCGCGGTGCCGATGTCGGAGAGGACCGACAGTTTTCGCGCACGGTTGTCGGCATCTTGCGGATAAACAAGGGTGACGTCTTCCTGCTCGTCGTCAAGATGCAGGACGACCCTGGAATTCATGGTCACGACATCGCTGGCAACACGCTGGGGCGCGACGACGATGGCGCGCTCGATCTCGTGCTCGAGGTCCGCCCTCGGCGTCTCTTCCTCAAACGCCATCAGGGTCTGGAGCCGCGCCTTGTCGATCTCGGTTACATAGATCTCGGGAGAACCTGCCATCGCGCCGTCCCGAAGAAGCTGAAGATATCGGCTGGCGCTCAAGGTCAGGGATGTGAGCGCCGGTGTCTCGCGTTGAAGATGAAAGCCGCAGCGCTCGAAACCCTTCAGCGAACGCGTGTTGTCGGGGTGGATCTTGGCGATGACGTTTTCGGCGCGCATGTCGAGGAAGGCGAGCTTCAGGCCCTCGCGGATGGTGCTTCCGCCAAGCCCTTGCCCCCAATTATCGCGGTCGCCCACGATCAGGACGATTTCGCAATCGGCGCCGCTCTTGATCAGACGGACGAAACCGACCGGGCGATCGCTCTGGTCGTAGGCCATGAAGAAGCGGCCACCCTGATTGAACAGGTGTGTCAGGATCGGCATCTGGGCTCGATCGATGGCCTGAGCAATGAACCGAGACACGCTGCTTGAATCGCTCAGGTAGCGCGTGACGCGTTCGTCCTCCAACCAGTCCATCAGGGTGAATGCGTGCGTCCGGGTGATTTCTGGACGCAACGAGATAAAAGGCTTGTTCATCTTCGCCACCTTCGGTCGCAAGAATGAAAGCCTGTCACGGTCTTCGCCGTGCTGGTTCTTTCGGGTGAGTGCTGAAAACAGAAAGCGTACCTTTAGCAAGGATCGACCCGCAAAGGCCAGAGGAGAAGCGCATTCTCATATGCCGCCGGCGCAAAGCTGCCTTGGCTGTCCTTCCCTCCTTTGTCCGCAATCCGCCCGCGGCCACCGCGTCAACTGAACCCTCTCCTCAAAACAATCCCTCTATGTACCCGGCCTCATTGAGAAAAATCCGCTCTGCCGATGGCACGCTCGGCAGGCCGGGCCTGGTCATGATCTCGCCGGTGATGGCAACGACGAAACCGGCGCCGGCGGCGAGCCGCACCTCGCGCACCGGCACCACATGGCCCTCCGGCGCCCCACGCAGGTTCGGGTCGGTGGAAAAGGAATATTGCGTCTTCGCCATGCAGACCGGCAGGTGGCCATAGCCCTGCTCCTCCCACGACCTGAGCTGGTCACGCACCGCCTTGTCCGCCGTCACCTCGCCGGCATGGTAGATCTTCGAGGCGACCGTCTCGATCTTCTCCATCAGCGGCATCTCGTCCGGGTAGAGCGGCTTGAACTGGGCCTGCCCGCTGTCGGCGAGTTCCGCCACGCGTTCTGCCAGTTCCTCGATCCCGGCGCCGCCTTCCGCCCAGTGGCGGCAGACGATGGCATCGGCCCCGTGCCGGCCGGCATAGTCCTGCAGGGCCGCCACCTCCGCGTCCGTATCGGAGGTGAAGTGGTTGATCGCCACCACCACCGGCACTCCGAAGCGCCGGACGTTCGCGATGTGGCGGCCGAGATTGGCTGCGCCGCGTGTCAGCGCCCCCACATCTTCTGCGCCCAGGTCCTCCTTCCGCACGCCGCCGTTCATCTTGAGAGCCCGGACCGTCGCGACGATCACCGCCGCCGAGGGTGAAAGCCCGGCCTTGCGGCACTTGATGTCGAAGAATTTCTCCGCCCCGAGATCGGCGCCGAAGCCCGCCTCCGTCACCACGTAGTCCGCAAGCTTCAGCGCCGTTCTGGTTGCGATCACCGAGTTGCAGCCGTGGGCTATGTTGGCAAACGGTCCGCCATGGACGAAGGCCGGATTGTTCTCCAGCGTCTGCACGAGGTTCGGCTGCATGGCGTCCTTCAGGAGCACGGCCATGGCACCGTCGGCCTTCAGGTCGCGGGCGAAGACGGGAGACTTGTCCCGGCGATAGGCGACGATGATCGCTCCGAGCCGCTGCTCCAGATCCTGGAAATCCTGCGCCAGGCAGAGGATCGCCATCACTTCCGAAGCCACCGTGATGTCGAAGCCGCATTCGCGCGGGAAACCGTTCGCGACACCGCCGAGCGCCCCCACCATCTGGCGCAGCGACCGGTCGTTCATGTCCATCGCCCGCCGCCAGGTGATCCGCCGCACGTCGATGTCGAGCGCGTTGCCCCAGTAGATATGGTTGTCGATCATTGCCGCCAGCAGGTTGTGCGCCGAGGTGATCGCGTGGAAATCGCCGGTGAAATGGAGGTTGATGTCCTCCATCGGGATCACCTGCGCGTAGCCGCCGCCGGCCGCGCCCCCTTTCATGCCGAAGGACGGACCCAGCGACGGCTCGCGGATGCAGACGACGGCGCGCCGGCCGATGCGGTTCAAACCGTCCACGAGGCCGACCGTCGTCGTGGTCTTGCCCTCGCCCGCTGGCGTGGGGCTGATTGCGGTGACGAGGATGAGCTTGCCGTCCGGCCGCTCGCCGAGCGAATGAATGAAATCCGCGCTCACCTTCGCCTTGTCGTATCCATAGGGCGCCAGACGCTCCGCCGGAATGCCGAGCCCCGCCCCCACGTCCATGATCGGCTTCTTTCGCGCCACCCGCGCAATCTCGATATCGGATTTCACCGCCGTCATTCGCCTCGTCCCCGCAGATCGGTTTTGCGGTGACTTGGCCATAGAACATGCCTCCGAGACAAGGGGACGGCCCTGCCTTTTTCGGCGGCCGACAACCTTGGCCACAGCACCCTCAGAGGATGTATCGGCCGTTGCCATTTACTTTTACGTGTATATGCTTACACATACAACCTGCGAGGGAGCGTCATGAACATCATCGTCTGCTGCGACGGCACCTGGAACACGCCGGATGCGATGGAGGACGGGCTGCCGAGCCCGACGAATGTCGTCAAGATCTACAACGCCCTCGCCCCCGTTGATGCGGAGGGTCGCGAGCAGAAATCCTACTACCATCCCGGGGTCGGCACCGACGGCACCTGGGTGAAGCGGATGATCGGCGGCGGCACCGGCAAGGGACTCGGCGAGAACGTCATGAGCGGCTACAACTGGCTCGCGCGCAACTACCGTCAGGGCGACCGCATCTGGCTCTTCGGCTTCAGCCGCGGCGCCTACACGGTTCGCAGCCTGGGCGGCATGATCTCCAAATGCGGGCTTCTCGACCTGCCCGGCTCGCAACTTCCCGACGACCGGACATGGCCAACGATCCGCGAGATCTTCGACGCCTATCGGAAGGACGAGCCAAGTACCCTTCGCTCGACGGAAGACCGGAAATTGCACGGCGTCGCCATGGGCGAACTGCCCCGACACGAAACCAAGATCCACTTCATCGGCGTGTGGGATACGGTCGGATCGCTGGGCATACCCGACGACATGGCGCTCCTCAACCTTCTCGACGATCCGGAAAGGCATCGCTTCCACGATACCGATCTTGGCCCCGCCGTCGAAAATGCCAGGCACGCCGTGGCGCTCGACGAGTACCGCCAGAGCTTCCTGCCGACGCTGTGGCAGGTCCCGGAAGGTTGGGAAGGAACACTGAAACAGGTCTGGTTTCCCGGTGCGCATGGCGATGTCGGCGGCGGCTACAGCCAGTGCGGCCTGTCGGACGGCGCACTGGAGTGGATGATGGAGGAAGCGACCGGCCTCGGTCTCGGCATCAATGCCGGCGCCAGGGAACAGATGAAGCCGGATCCTCGCGGTCTTCTGCACGATTCCGTGACCGGCTGGTTCAAGGCCCTCAAGACGCGCCCGCGGGCAGCTCCGAAAGTATGCGAGGGCGCCGCGCCGGAACATGTCCATCACTCCGCCGTCGATCGCCACCGCAATCCGCCGCTTAGCCAGGGCCGGTACAGGCCCCTGAAAACCACCCTGCCCGTGACCCTGGACGTCTTCGCGCGGGACCGCTGGAACGATACCGGCATCTATCTGGAGAGTGGCAAGACCTACAATCTTGTCGCCGAAGGCGAATGGATGGACGCCTCGATAAAATGCGGCCCCGCCGGCACCCGGGACGGCAAGTTCGATCCGGCCGAAATCGCCCAGATCGCCTCGTCCATCTGGGGTGGCGTGGAGACGATCTGGAAAACGGTGAGCGGAAACCGGCAGGTGGATTTCTGGTGGACGAAACGGGAAGAGGAATTCGACTGGTTCGGCCTCGTCGGCCTCGTCGCTAACGATGTTCCGCCGCCGCGCAGGGACGAGGACGAGAAGATCGAGCGGCTGCCGCACCAGGTGTTCGGGATCGGCGACGGCACCACATTCGCACCGGAGAAATCCGGCTACCTTTACTGTTTTGCCAACGACGCCTGGCATGCCTACGACAACAACCGCGGCAGCGTCCGGCTGACGATCTCGGAAGCCTGAAGCAGGATGGAAAGGAAGAGGGCGGCGCAACAACCGCGCCGCCCTCTCGCCCTTCCCCGGCCCCCGTCTTGGAAGATCAGAACCGCTGCGTCAGCGAAATCTTGAAAGTCCGCCCCGGCTCGGAATAGTACTCGTCCGGCTGCGGCGTCTGGATTGTCGCGAGGCTCGCTGCGTCATAGTAGGTCTTGTCGAAGATGTTGTAGACGCCGGCCCGGATCGTCAAGCCCTTCGCCTGCTCCGGTTCCCACCAGCCGGTCACGTCGAAGATGCCGTAGCCGGGCGCCTCGATCGTGTTGGCATCGTCGTCATCTTCCACACCTTGGGCGGCGGTGAAGATCACGTCCGCACCCCAGGTTTCCGTGGCATAACCGGTACCCAGCACGACCTTCAACGGAGGTACGGAGCGGATGTCCTCGTCGGTGTCGAGATCGACGCCATCGGCGAAGGAGAGCGCGCCGTAGATCCGCATGCCGTTGTCGAAGCGCTTGTGGGCCGCCAGTTCGACGCCATAGATCCGTACCTTGCTGCGATTGAAGTATTCGGTGATGCCCATCGGATAGGTGCCGGTGGGATCCACGCGGCTCTCGCTGTCGATGAAGTTGCGGTAGCGGTTGTAGAAGGCGCCCAGATGGCCGCCGAAATCCTCATCCCCCAGGTTGGCGCCGATCTCGAAGCCGTTGCTCGTCTCCGGCTTGAGATCAGGATTGCCGACGTTGAGATATGTGCCCGGCGCTCCATAGGTCAGATAGAGTTCGCTGACGTCCGGCGCCCTGAAGCCCATCGCCCACTGGGCGTAAAGCTCGACACCCAGGTTGGGCTCGTAGGACGCCCGCAGCTTCGGCGAGAACTGCCCCTCAGATTGGCCGGGCGGCATGCCGGCATAGCCGGCGCTGTTCGTATAGGCGTCCGTTTCCTTCGGATCGTAGTCATACCAATCGTAGCGAAGGCCGGGTGTCAGGAAGAACGG
>DASUPM010000221.1:0-5305 GCA_036281095.1 Pseudorhizobium sp. | reverse complement strand
CCCTCGCTGGTCGCCATTCCCGGTTTCGTCTTCGTTCATGCGGGGCTGCGGCCCGGAGTTCCGCTCGAGCAGCAGTCGGACGAAGACCTGCTCTGGATCCGGCCGCATGAGAGCTTTCCCTCGCCGTCCGAACTTGTCGTGATACACGGCCACACACCCGTTCCTGCGGTCGATGTTCAACCCGGCCGAATAAATGTCGATACGGGCGCCTTCGCAAGTGCAATATTGTCCTGCGTGAGAATTGACCGGGACGGCAAGATAGTTAAGCTTGCCGTGCGTTAACTAACGAGCTGGGCGATAATGGATTTATTCTCCTTTCCCTGTAAGTTCCCGACCTGCCTCCAGCAAGCAGTCTGACGGCATCCTCCTGAAGAAGCGATTCGGGGAAAAGAATGGAAAGCGAAATCGATCTCCGCAGCTTGCTGGGAATTGTGCGCCGCCAGATCTGGCTGATACTCTCTCTCGTCGTCGGCCTGACAGCGATTACTGCCATTATAACCTATTCTCTTGAGCCTCGTTACTCGGCCTCGGCCCTGGTTTTCGTCGATACCTCTTCCAAGAACATTCTCGAGGCCGACGCTGCAACGCAGAACGGCAGTACCGACAACGCACGCGTCGAAAGCGAGGTGGCGATCATCCCGTCCGATGGAGTCCTGCTTGACGTCATCAACGGCCAGAACCTGATCGCCGACGAGGAATTCGGCGTGAAGGTGGGACTGGTTGATCGGGTCATGCAAACGCTTCGCCTGAGAAGCGCGACTCCCCCGGACACGGCCGAGGCGGTCGCCGTCGTGCTCAAGAACTTCAGGGAAGCCGTCAGCGTCAATCGGCGGGGCCTGACCTATCTTATCAATGTGACAGTTACCTCCAGGAGCCCCGAGAAAGCAGCGCGGCTCGCCAACAGCGTGACCGCAGCCTACATCCGTCGGCAGGTGGATTCGAAGGTCTCCGCCACGGTCGCCTCGCGCGACGTCCTCCAGAAGCAGGTGGAAAGTTCCCGGGCTGCAATCGCTTCGAGCGCGCGCAGCGTGGACGACTTCATCCTTGATAACATCGACGAACTCAAGGCTCAGGGATCCTCCAGCGTCAACCTCCTCTATGACGAACTGACGCGCCTCCAAGAGGAGCGCCGGGAGGGACTCTCGCGCATCAACACGATCGATGAGACGCTTGAGCGAAACGACCTCGAAAGCCTGGTACAGAACCTGGAAAGTCAGGCCGCCGAGGAACTGGAACGCCAGCGTGAAGCGCTGGCGGGCCGGCTGGCCGCAGCCTCCGCCGCCAATGCGATCGACCTGCGGGCGGAGTTGCAGAAGCTCGACGAAGCGATCGCTGCGGAAGGCCGCAAGACTTTGAGCTCGCTTCGTTCGGAACTCCAGACCTTCGAGCAGCAGGAGGCCTCCGCCCGCGCAAGCCTGACGGACGCCGTACTCACCAGCGACCTGCCGGAAGAAACGCTGACCCAGCTCTACAGCCTGCGGCAGACCGCCGAGGTATCACGCCGGGAATTCGACGACTTGTCGATGCGGCTGCAGCGGCTCGACACGCTGGCTGCCCTGCAGATGGCCGACAGCCGCGTCGTTTCAGGAGCGCTGCCGCCGCGCGATCCGTCTTATCCGCGCAAGCAGTTGATCCTGCCGGTGGCCGCCGTAATGGCGCTTGCGCTCGGGATAGGTCTTGCCTTCGTGCGCGAACACTTCGTCGGAGGCTTCACCAACGAAGATCAGGTGACCTCCGTTCTGCGGCTGCCGCTGGCCTCGATCTCGCCGCGGGAAGCGGAGGACAGTGCAAGAAAGGACACTGGCGGGCAGAGCTTGTCCGACATCGTCATCCGCTCGCCACTTTCGATGTTCTCCGAGTCCGTCCGCCGCATCCGCGTGGCGATCGACCGGCATCTCTACAGGAGGCAGGGCATTCGCGAAGAAGGCAGCGGAGCGACCGTGGTCATGGTATCGTCGGCACTGCCGAACGAGGGCAAGTCCACCATCGCCCTGTCGCTGGCCCGCACCTATGCCATGTCCGGCAAGCGCACCCTGATCATCGACTGCGACCTGCGCAAGCCAAGTCTCCACCGGCATCTGGGGCTGGAGGCGAGCACCGGCTTCGTAGACTTTCTCCGCGGCACCGACACGGGCGCCAGCCTGCCGAAACTGACGGTGACGGATCCGCCGACGGGGCTGACCGTTCTCCTGGCCGGACGGCGCGGAAACTTCGCTACCGACGAACTCTTCATGGGCAGCGAGATGACCAAGCTGATCGCCGTCGCCCGGCGCAATTTCGACTATGTCATCCTCGACACGCCGCCCGTGGAACCGGTTGTCGACGGTCTCTATCTGGCGCGCCATGCAGATGTCATCGCTTTCGTGGTGAAATGGGCCGTGACCCCGCAAACGAGCGCGAAACGGGCCGTTGCCGCCCTGCAGGAAAGCGCGCCGGAGGATACGCCCATCGTCGCCGTGCTGAACCAGCAGGAACGCGCGAAGCTCTTCGGCTACTATACCTATTCCGATTATTACATCGAGTGAGTCTCAACCGAGCTTGTCGAGATAAGGGAGGTCCTCCGGATGGACCTCCCGCGTCACCCTCTCAATGCGATCGATCGCGCGATCGCGCGAGACCCGGAGATGCTGCCTGAGCGCATCCGCCGCCTCCGCCGCGTGGCCGGCCTCTAGCCGCTCCATGATCTGCATATGCTCCGGAAGGAAGGGCTCGGCTCCGAACAGCCGCGGCATCCAGCGGTACAGGAAGCGATGGGCGACCAGCAGCGCCTGCGGCAGGCTGATCGCCTGCATCAGCGGACCATTGCCGCAGTGACCTAGCAGCGTGACGTGAAGATCCTCCTCCAGATGGTCCAGGTCCGGACCTGTCAGGCCGGCGGCCTGATCGATCGCCCTTTCAAGGCGGGCGCGCAGGGAGGGCAGCAGGTCGGCCGGAAGCCGCGAGGCCGCCTTCTCGAGTGCGACCGGCTCCAGCAGCCAGCGGAGCTCATAAAGCTCGCCGACGTGGTCCGGCGTCATCGCGGGAGCGATCCAGCGCGATCTGTCGTCCTTCCGCACCACCCCCTTCTGCTGAAGGCGGGCGACCACGTCACGAGCGACAGTCCGGCTGACGTCGTAGTAGCGAGCAAGCTCGGTTTCGTTGACCCGCCAACCCGCGAAGGAGGTTCGAGCGGCGATTTCGCTCTCCACCTCCCCATATATGCGCGACCATGTGGACGCCTGGGTCAATCTGAGATCCACTTCCGGCGGGGCCGGTGGTACGCCGGCGCCGGGAGGTCGGCCCTTCTGCCGCATCACCTGATAGCCCCGGCCGGTGGATTTCGACAGGAACCCCTGCCGTTCCAACTCTGCCAGTGCCTGGCGCGCCGGTGCCCGACTGATCCCGAACTGTTCGGCAACGCTGGATTCGCTCAGGCGCAAGCCCTCCTGCAACGCACCCTGCATGACCTGTGCCGCCACGATATCAAAGATCTGCTGATAGAGGCGCGGCACCGTCCCTCCTTGAGCTTTCCCCGGCGCCGCCAGTGCAGACTTCGCTTTCGATGTCATCCAACCTCCCTTGCCCAGGCCAGCCTCCCTTCCGGGGTCTCCGTCGGCATGGCCATCCCGATGCGAAAAATATCAGCTTGCACCGCTCCCTTCAAACGCCCGCTGCGGTTTCCGGCAATTTGGTTCCAACCGGAGCGCAGCGCGCTTGCCAAATCCAAATTATCGTATAGTGTACACAAAAGACGTTAAAGCACTGCCCAAGGGAGGAGGAGTCAGATGGGAGAGCGCCTTTCCGGCAAGCGCGCCTTTGTCACCGGCGCAGGGCAAGGCATCGGACGCGCCATAGTCATAGCCCTTGCATCCGAAGGTGCGCGCGTCGTCGCCACGAGTCGGACGCGCTCGAAAATGGACGATCTTCCCGAGATTTCGGACCGTATCGAAACGGCCGAGCTGGACGTAACGGACCCGGAGATGATCGAACGCCGGGTTGCCGATGCCGGTCCGCTGGACGTGCTCGTGAACTGTGCCGGCTGGGTGCACAACGGCTCCATCCTGACCTGCAGCGACGAGGATTGGCTCAGGAGCCTGGATCAGAACGCCACCTCCGCCTTCCGGACGATGAAGGCGGCACTTCCACAGATGGTGGAGCGCGGAAGGGGCGCCGTCGTCAACGTCGCATCGGTAGCATCAAGCATCACCGGCGTGCCGAATCGCCTCGGCTATGGGGCCAGCAAGGCCGCGATGATCGGCCTCACGAAAGCTGCGGCGCGGGATCTGATCGCCACGGGCGTGCGGGTGAACGCCCTTTGCCCGGGCACGACCCTCTCGCCTTCACTGCAGGAGCGGATCGATTCCAGCGCCGACCCGGAAGAGATGAAGCGGACCTTCATCTCGCGCCAGCCGATGGGGCGCCTCGGGACGCTGGAGGAAATGGCTGCGGCCGCCGTTTATCTCGCCAGCGACGAAACCGCATTCATGACAGGACAGATCCTGGTGATCGATGGAGGCCAGACATTATGAACTCGCTCAAGACATCCGCTGTCGACACCGTCACCCACGCCCCCATCGCGACGGTCGACCGCTTCTGCCGCGATGTCTTCGCCGCGATCGGCGCCGACGAGGCGACGGCGGACGCAGCGACGCGGGCGATGATGCACGGCTCCCGGATCGGGGTGGACAGCCACGGGGTCCGGCTGCTCGATCATTACGTCAAGGTGATGGAGGCGGGGCGCGTCAACAAGCAACCGAATGTGCGGGTCGTCCAATCCTTCGGCGCGGTCGCGTCGCTTGACACCGACAACGGACATGGCGCACTCGGGGCCTACCGGGCGATGGAGCACGCAGTGGAACTCGCGGACCGTTTCGGCATCGGCGCCGTGTCCATTCGCAACAGCTCGCATTTCGGCCCCGCCGGCGCCTATGCAATGGCGGCTGCGGCTCGCGGCTTCGCGGGACTGGCGGTCTGCAATTCCGACAGCTTCGTGCGCCTTCACGATGGCGCAATGCGTTTTCACGGCACGAACCCCATCGCCTTCGCCGTGCCCGTGGCAGGCGATCATCCCTGGCTCCTCGACATGGCCACCAGCGCGATACCCTACAATCGCGTCCAGCTCTACCGGAGCCTCGGCGTGGAGCTTCCCCAAGGCGTGGCGTCCGATACCGCAGGCCACGATACGCGAGATCCGGAACTCGTGGAGATGCTGGCGCCGGTCGGCGGCGAATTCGGCTTCAAGGGCGCCGGTCTCGCAGGCTTTGCAGAAATCCTGAGCGCGGTCTTCTCCGGCATGAAGCTCAGCTTCGACATCCTGCCGATGAAC
>DASUPM010000220.1:0-2945 GCA_036281095.1 Pseudorhizobium sp. | reverse complement strand
CAAGCGGGCCGCCGAACGCCTTCTGGAGGTCACTTACGAATGCCTGCAGCGCGGTGTTGCGGCCGTCCGGCCCGGCGCCCGGACCGGCGCGATCGGACAGGCGATCCAGGCCTATGCAGAGGCCGAGCGCTGTTCGGTCGTACGTGATTTCTGCGGCCACGGCGTCGGACGCCTGTTCCACGACACGCCGAACATCCTGCACTATGGCCGCGCCGATGAGGGTCCGGAGCTTCGGGAAGGGATGATCTTCACGATCGAGCCGATGATCAACCTCGGCAAGCCCCATGTGAAGGTGCTGTCCGACGGCTGGACGGCGGTGACGCGGGATCGTTCGCTTTCCGCTCAGTACGAGCACGCGGTGGGCGTCACGGCGACCGGCTGCGAAATCTTCACCCTGTCGCCGGCGGGTCTCGACCGGCCCGGGCTTCCGCCGCTCAACGGGTAACGAATGACGAACCGTTCCGCCCCTCCCGCTGAAGGCTCCATGGCAGAGATCGGCGAGGGCGTGGACGAGCGGGGATTTTTCGCGGAACAGCCGCCGAAATCGGCTTCGTTGAAGGACAGCGGCGTCCTGACGAAAGCGGACGCCAGGCAGGAACACTATCACGGCCACCGCGATCGGCTAAGGGCCCGTTATCGCGATCATGGCGACGCCGCACTTGCGGACTACGAACTCTTGGAACTGTTGCTCTTCCGCCTGATCCCGAGGCGCGATACGAAGCCGATCGCCAAGGCGCTGATCGACCGGTTCGGCACGCTCGGCGGGGTTCTGGGCGCGCCGCTTGGGCTTCTTCAGGAGGTCAAGGGCGTCGGCGAAGCGGTAGCGCTCGATCTGAAGCTGACGTCGACCATCGCTCACCGGATGCTGAAAAGCGAACTGCGGGGCAAGCAGGTGCTTTCCTCCTGGTCTTCCGTCATCGACTACTGCCATGCAGCCATGGCCTACGAAGCGCGTGAACAGTTCCGCATCCTCTTCCTGGACAAGCGCAATGCCCTGATCGCGGACGAGATCCAGGGACGCGGAACGGTCGATCATACGCCGGTCTACCCGCGCGAGGTGGTCCGGCGTGCCCTCGAACTCTCGGCGACCGCCATCATCCTCGTGCACAATCACCCGAGCGGTGATCCCACGCCATCGCGGGCCGATATCGACATGACGCGCACCATCGTGGAGACGGCGAAGCCGCTTGGCATCACCGTTCACGACCACATCATCATCGGCAAGGATGGTCATGCAAGCCTGAAGGGCCTGCGTCTGATCTGAGCCTATCGCGGATCTCATCCGTTTGTTGCCCGTTCGGATGAACAAACGCGGCGGTTGCTGGTTTTTCTCCGGCACCTCAATCAAACCGTAAGACAAGACTGTTAGAGTTGCAGCAGGCGGCGGAAACGCCGCCAGGAAGAGCAAGCGGAGCAATCATGAACCATTACGACCTCATCGTCGTCGGAAGCGGGCCGGCCGGGCGCCGTGCGGCCATCCAGGCTGCGAAACTCGACAAGAACGTTCTGGTTGTCGAACGCGGTCGCCGGGTTGGCGGCGTCTCGGTCCATACCGGCACGATTCCCTCGAAGACGCTCCGCGAGACGGCCCTGAACCTGACCGGATGGCGGGAGCGCGGCTTCTACGGCCAATCCTACCGCGTGAAGCAGGACATCAGCGCCGACGATCTGCGCCGCCGCCTCCTGATCACGCTCGACCACGAGGTGGAGGTTCTGGAACACCAGTTCGCCCGAAACCGCGTCCAGCACATCCGCGGCTCCGCCCGCTTCGTCGATGCGCATACGCTCGAGGTTGAGAAGGCAGACGGGGAACTGCTGCGCGTCAGCTCGACGTCAATCCTCCTGTCCGTCGGCACTCGTCCCTACCGTCCGGGCAACATCCCCTTCGACGGCAGGTCGATCATCGACAGCGACGAACTGCTGGAGATCAAACAGGTCCCGCGGTCGCTGATCGTGGTCGGCGCCGGCGTCATCGGCATCGAATATGCCACTATCTTCAGCGCTCTCGACACGCAGGTGACGGTGGTAGAGCCGCGGCAGACGATGCTCGACTTCATCGACAAGGAAATCGTCGAGGATTTCACCTATCAGTTGCGCGATCGCAACATGAAGCTCATCTTCGGCCAGACGGTCGACAAGATCGAGAAGGATGACGGCGGCAAATGCCGCATCGAACTCAGCAACGGGCGAATTCTTCAATCCGAGATGGTTCTCTTCGCCGCTGGACGGGTTGGCGCTACGGACAGCCTCAACATCGCGGCGGCCGGGCTGGAGGCAGACAGCCGCGGTCGCCTGAAGGTCGATCCCGAAACCTTCCAGACCTCCGTGCCCCACATCTACGCGGCAGGTGACGTCGTCGGATTTCCCAGCCTGGCCTCCACATCCATGGAGCAGGGACGTATCGCCGCCCGCCACGCGATCGGGGCACCGGCCAGCGAGCCGCCGCAATATTTCCCTTACGGCATCTACGCCGTGCCGGAGATATCGACATGCGGGCTGACCGAAGAGGAAGTCATGGAGCGGGGCATTCCTTACGAAACCGGCATCGCCCATTTCCGGGAAACCTCCCGCGGCCACATCATGGGCCTCGATACCGGGCTTTTGAAGATGATCTTCTCTCGCAAGACGCGCCGGCTGCTCGGCGTCCACATCGTCGGCGAAGGCGCCACCGAACTCGTCCACATCGGTCAGGCGGTCCTCAACCTGAAGGGGACCGTGGATTATTTCGTGGAAAACACCTTCAACTATCCGACGCTCGCGGAAGCCTACAAGATTGCCGGCCTGGATGCCTGGAACCGCATGGACGAGGGCCCCAAGGAAGCGCCGGTGGCGACTGGACAGTCGCTGGACAAGACCTTGGCCGCCATGAAAAAAGCCGCGTCGAGCTGACGCGGCTTCCAAAGACGGCATTCGAAGGGCGCGCGTCGCGGGCCTTTCTCATCAGC
>DASUPM010000219.1:0-2825 GCA_036281095.1 Pseudorhizobium sp. | reverse complement strand
CTGAGGATATTCGACCTGCACGATGCGCAGCGTGCCGAGATCGCCGTTCTGGACCATCTCCCGCGCCTGCCGCACCATCGGATAGCCGGTATAGTTGTGGGTCAGGATGAACAGCGCATCGCTCTCGTCCGCCACCTTCTTCAGCTTCCTGGCATCGGACAGGTTGGAGGTCAGCGGTTTGTCGCAGATGACATGGATGCCGCGGCGCAGGAATTCCTTCGCCGCATCGTAATGCACATGGTTGGGCGTGACGATCGACACCGCTTCGATGCCGTTCTTCAGCCGCGCCTCGCGGATCGCCATCTCCTTGTAGGAGCCGTAGGTGCGGGCCGGATCGAGACCGAGATCGCGGCCGGACTGCATTGCCTTTTCCGGTGTGGAGGAGAGCGCTCCCGCCACCAGATCGAACTGGTCGTCCAACCGCGCCGCCATGCGATGGACTGCACCGATGAATGCCCCCGCACCCCCGCCGACCATGCCGAGCCGGATGCGCGGCTCGCGCGCCTGTTCGTCCTTGCCTTCGATAGCCATGTCGTCTCCCTTAACAAGTTATATCGTTTTCCCGCGAGAGCGAGAGATTATGAATTTCCCGCCACCTTGCGCGGACGGCCGCCCTTTGCGCCGTTGGCACGGCTTGCGGCCGCCTTGGCCGCAGATCGCGACTGTCCGCCCTTGCGCTGCACCTCCATGAAGCTTCGACTGCCAAAGACGCCGCGCATCAGACCGGAGATGGAGTAATCGACGTTCAGGCTCTCCCAATGCAGCCCCGTCTCCCCGAGAAGCTCGACCTCCGCCAGTTGCTCGTCCGTCGCCACAGACAACCCTTCCAGCGACCGCGCCGGCACCATGAAGGCCGCACCATTGGCAAATTCGAGAACTAGTCTCCCAGAAACGGCGTCGAAGCGAACGCCCAGAGGGACCGGCCGTTGAGCCCGCTCCTCCTCCCAGCGTTGCTTGGCATGTGCAAGTTCGGCATCGGAAACTTCAGCCATGATATTTTCTCCAGATGTCCCGGAACAACTGACGGTTCTCCTCGATCACCGACACGGCACGACGGACATCCCGATCCGGCAATCCACCTTGAGTAAGGACTTTCAACGAAACAAGATCGATGTGGGCCTCGCCGTCGCCATAGACGTGCACATGAGGAGGTTCGTGATCTGCAGTGTAGATCACGAACCGGAGGCCGTGTGCCTTGAGAACCGTTACCATCAGTAACCTAACTAGCTGGGTTTCTCAAGTAACACCCAATTCGCCGCGGGTCGATCTACAGTCCCAGCATTCGCCTGTTCGCCGCCTCGTCCGTACCGCCGGCGGCGAAGTCGTCGAATGCCTTTTCGGTGACGCGAATGATATGGGCCTTGACGAACTCCGCCCCTTCGCGGGCACCGTCCTCGGAATTCTTCAGCGCGCATTCCCATTCGACCACGGCCCAGCCGTCGAAGTCGTTGGCGGTGAGCTTGGAGAAGACGGCGCCGAAATCCACCTGGCCGTCGCCGAGCGAGCGGAAACGTCCGGCACGCTGCACCCAGCCCTGATAGCCGCCATAGACGCCCTGCCGGCCGGTCGGGTTGAACTCCGCGTCCTTGACGTGGAACATCTTGATCCGATCCTTGTAGATATCGATGTTGTCCAGGTAGTCGAGGCACTGCAGCACATAGTGCGAGGGGTCGTAGAGCATGTTGGCCCGGCGGTGGTTCTTCACCCGCTCCAGGAACATCTCGAAGGTCACGCCGTCGTGCAGGTCCTCGCCGGGATGGATCTCGTAGCAGACGTCGACACCGCACTCCTCCGCGTGATCCAGGATCGGCGTCCAGCGGCGCGCAAGTTCGTCGAAGGCTGTCTCGACGAGGCCGCCCGGGCGCTGCGGCCAGGGATAGATGAAGGGCCAGGCAAGCGCGCCGGAAAAGGTCGCATGCGCCTTGATGCCGAGGTGTCTCGAGGCAGACAGCGCCATCTTCACCTGGTTGACCGCCCATTCCTGCCGCGCCTTCGAGTTGCCGCGCACCTCCGGCGCCGCAAAGCCGTCGAAAGCTTCGTCATAGGCGGGATGGACGGCCACGAGCTGGCCTTGAAGATGGGTGGAAAGCTCGGTGACCTCGACGCCGTTCTGCCGCGCGATGCCGGCGAACTCGTCGCAGTAATCCTTCGATTCGGCGGCCTTCTTCAGGTCGATCAGCTGGCTCGCCCAGGTCGGCACCTGCACACCGACATAGCCTTTCTCGGCAGCCCATTTGGTGATCGCGTCCCACGAGTTGAACGGTGCGGCATCGCCCGCGAACTGGCCGAGAAATATGGCCGGTCCCTTGATCGTCTTCATGAAAATCTCCTCTGCGAATCGATGTGGCACGTAGAATGCCCACTATTCCGTCATCCCGGCCTTGAGCCGGGATCCAGCCAGCCCAAGTCCTTGGGCTAAAGACTATTCAAGTGCTGCAGACGCAGCACTGCTGGATTCCTGTGACGAGCACAGGAATGACGGGGTAAGCGAGTGCCCGCCTCTTGCGGGACGAGCACCATGCTGGTTTTAGAACGGCGAATCCGGGAAGTAGAACTGCTCGGCATTGTCCTTGGTGACGAGCGTCGCGTCCAGGATGTACTCGCCGCTGACCGGAACCTGGTCGTAGATGCCGGCCGCCGTAAGCTGCATGGCGGTGGCGATCATTGCCGGCGGATAGAGCACGTCGACCGGCACCAGCTTGTCGCCGTCCATCACGCGCTTCACCATGTCCTTCGAGCCGGCGCCGCCCACGACATACTGGATGTCCGTGCGGCCGGACTGTTCGATCGCTTCCAGCACGCCGACCACCATGTCGTCGTCCTGT
>DASUPM010000218.1:0-6733 GCA_036281095.1 Pseudorhizobium sp. | reverse complement strand
CACCACGTATCGTCGAGCCGGATGCGGCCGCGTCCCTCGCTGATCGGCTCGTGCAGGGTCGCCGTGCGGCCGACGAGACTTTCGCCGCGGCGGTTGAGAAGCGGCTGGTCGCTCTCCTCATCGCGGCGTGAATAGAAGCGACGCCCGGCCAGCGCGAACGCTATGGCGAGGACCGCAAAGAGCACGAACTGCAACTGCCACGACCAGAAGGCTGCGTCCCACAGGAGAAGCGAGAGCGCGCCGACGACGATCGCCGCGGCGCCGATCCAGATCAGGAAGACGCCGGGCGCGAGAAGCTCGGCACCGAGCAGGGCGATGCCGAGGATCCACCAGCTCCAGGGGCCGAGGCTGGACGTGAGGTTCTGCAGCATCGGCTCAGGTCTCGTTGCGCGGTGCGAAGGGGTTGACCGGAGGCGTCGTGCGCGGCGGCGTCGGCGGCACGGAAGCGGCGGGGCGCGCCGGGGCGGCGGTTGCCGGCTGCTGCGGCACGGCGGCGCGCGGTCGTCCCGGGCCATCTGCGTCGCCGAAGACCTCGCGGGCAATCGCGCCGATGCCGCCGAGCGAACCGATCAGGGACGAGGCTTCCATCGGCATCAGCACGATCTTGGAATTGGGTGCCTTGCCGATCTCGGCCAAGGCTTCCGTATACTTCTGCGCAACGAAATAGTTGATGGCCTGTACGTCTCCGACGGCGATCGCCTGGGAGACGAATTGCGTGGCCTTGGCCTCGGCTTCGGCAAGGCGCTCCCGAGCCTCGGCCTCACGGAAGGCGGCTTCGCGCTCACCCTCGGCCTTCAGCACGGCCGCCTGCTTGGCGCCCTCGGCCCTCAGGATCTGCGCGTTGCGGGAGCCTTCGGCCTCCAGCACCTGGGCGCGCTTTTCGCGCTCGGCCTTCATCTGGCGGCCCATGGCTTCCACCAGGTCGGTCGGCGGCTGGATGTCCTTGATCTCGACGCGCGTGACCTTGATGCCCCAAGGACCAACGGCCTCGTCGACGACGCGCAGCAGCCGCTCGTTGATGACTTCGCGGTTCGACAGCAGTTCATCGAGGTCCATCGAGCCCATGACGGAGCGGATGTTGGTCATCGTCAGGTTCTGGATGGCATTCCTGAGGTTGGCGATCTGATAGGCCGCCTGCGCCGGGTTGAGCACCTGATAGAAGGCGACCGCATCGGCCGAGACGCTGGCATTGTCCTTGGTGATGACTTCCTGGGTGGGAATGTCGAGCACCTGTTCCATAACGTTCATCCGCGCGCCGATGCGCTCGATGAAGGGGGTGATCAGGTTGAGACCGGGGTCCAGCGTGCGCGTGTAGCGCCCGAAACGCTCCACCGTATAGCGGTAGCCCTGCGGCACCGTCTTGATCCCGGCGAACAGCACCAGGATGACGAGGAGAACGATGGCAATAACGACGATATCAAAGCCGCCCAGCATGGCTGACCCTCCAGCTCAAGAAGTTTGGGACTGGAGTATCATGTTCCCGCCGAGGAAGAAACGATCCGGTCAGACCCAGCCCTGCAACTCGCGGCGGACGACTTTTTCAAGCACTCCCATGCCTTCCGGGCTGTCGTTGAGGCAGGGGATGTGAAGGAACTTCTCGCCTCCGTGGTGCTGGAAGATCTCTCCCGCCTCGCCGGCGATCTCCTCCAGCGTCTCCAGGCAGTCGGAGACGAAGCCGGGATTCATGACGGCGATGCGCTTGGCGCCCTCGTCACCCAGCTTCTCCATGGTCTTGTCCGTATAGGGCTGCAGCCATTCTTCCGGCCCGAAGCGGGACTGGAAGGTCACCATGAAGCGCTCCTTCGGCAGGCCGAGGCGCTCGCGCAGCAGGCGGCCGGTCTTCTGGCAGTGACAGTGGTAGGGGTCGCCCTGCCTGAAATAGGATTGCGGGATGCCGTGGAAGGAGGCGACCAGCATCTCCGGCTCCCAATCGATCTGCGAGAGTGCCTTCTCCACCGATATGGCCAGCGCCTCGATATAGGCAGGGTCGTCGTGATAAGGCGGCACGGTGCGCACGGCTGGCTGCCACCGCATCTTCATCAGGTGCTCGAAGGCCTTGTCGTTGACGGTCGCGGTGGTCGATGCCGCGTATTGCGGATAGAGCGGGAAGAGCAGGATCTTCTCGCAGCCTTCAGCGTGGAGCGCGTCGATCCTGGAGGCGATGGAAGGCTTGCCGTAGCGCATCGCCCAGTCCACCACGACGTTCGGCAGGTCCCGGAGGCGCTCCGCCATCAGTTCACCCTGGTTGCGGGTGTAGGTCCTCAGATAGCTCTCGTTCAGGTCCTTGTTCCAGATCTCCTCATAGGCCTTGCCGACCTTCTGCGGGCGCTTGTTCAGCACGATGCCGTGCAGGATCGGGTACCAGTAGAGCCTGGACCATTCGATCACGCGCCGGTCGGAGAGGAATTCGGCGAGATAGCGGCGCATCGACCAGTAGTCGGTGCCGTCCGGAGTGCCGAGGTTGACGAGCAGGACGCCCACCTTGCCGAATTTAACCTTGGGGTGATCGGAAGGCATGAGGCTGTTGGCGGTGGCGTCCATTGCAAATCCAGTGTCGGTGGGCAGCGGCCGATGCCGCCGCGGGAACTGTGCTGTATCTAGAAACAAAAGGCGGTCCGGGAAAGACCCGAACCGCCTTTATCATGCGAGACAATTTGTCGTCAGCGGGCGGGAAGCTCCAGTTCCTGGCCGATCTCCAGAAGGTCCGGATTGCGCAGGCTGTTCGCCTCGGAAATCTGCGTCCACCGCTCGCCGTCGCCATAGGTGGCTTCCGCGATCTTCCAGAGCGAGTCGCCACGCACCACGGTATAGGTGGACGGGCCGGATGTGGCCGGCGTTTCCGACGATGCGGCGGGCGAGGGCGCTTGTGCAGGTGCGGTGGCGGCCGGTGCGGATGCTGCCGGTGCCTCTGCCGCTGGTGCCTCTGCCGCCGGAGCGTCCGCGGCCGGTTGCTCGGCCTGCGCCGTCTCGGCTGCCGCCGGTGTCACATTGGCGATGCGGCCGTCCGTATAGGGCTTGTACGGGTTGTTTGCGCTCAGGTAGTCGGCGACGGCCTGTTCGAGGTTGGGGCCGAAGTCATAGGGATTGACTGCCTTTTCCGCGAAGACGCTGTAGCCGTCACCGCCGCCGCGGACGTAGTTGTTGGTGACGACGCCATAGGTCTTTTCCGGGTCGAGCGCGACGAAGGCCTCCCCTTCCTTGACCTGAACGTCGGTGATGCGGCTGCCGGCGGGCTTCGAGGTGTCGAAGGAATACTTCATGCCGGCGACCTGCGGGAAGCGGCCGGCGACCTCCTCGATCTGGCCGACACCGTTTTCGAGAGCCGCCCGCAGGTCCGATCCCTTGAGCTGGAACGTCGCGATCGTGTTCTGGAACGGCAGGACCGTCAGCACTTCGCCCATGGTGACGTCGCCGGCGTCGATCGACGCGCGCAGACCTCCGCTGTTGGCGATCGAGATGGTGATGCCCTGATCCTTGACGCGATCGAGCTGCGCGTCGGCAACGAGGTTGCCCATCGAGCACTCCTCGACGCGGCAGACGTTGCGGTCGCCGACGATCACGTCCTCGGAGGCGCCGACCACCTTCTGCTTCAACTCCTCCAGCGGCTTGCCGAGCTCTTCCACCTTCGCGGCAAATCCGGCGTCGGCAACCACCGATGAATCGAGCAGCTTCGGCGCGCCTTCGGCGGACTTCACCACGCCGCTGTCGTCGAAGACGACCTTCAGGTCGCCGAGATACTTGGAATAGGCATAGGCGGTGACGATCGGCACGTCGGTTCCGGCCGGGTTCTTGACCAGCGTCGGGTAGGGGCCTTCGGCCTTTTCGTCGGTGCTCGACAGAAGCGTGTGGCTGTGACCGCCGACGATCACGTCGATGCCGTCCACGGCGGCTGCGATTTCCTTGTCGCGAACGTAGCCCACATGCGACAGGAGGACGATCTTGTTGATGCCCTGGCCCTGAAGATCGGCCACCGCCTTCTTGAGATACTCGATCTCGTCCTCGAAACGGATCTTGTCGCCGGGGGAGGACGTCTCATCCGTATCGGTTGCGAGAACCGAGACCACAGCGACCTTCTGGCCGCCCATTTCCTTGACGATATAGGGTTCGAACTTGCCGGCTACGGGGCTGCCCTCGGCGGCGATCGTGTTGCCGGAGATGATCGGGAAGTCGGAGGCGTCGATGAACTTCAGGAGTTCTTCCGGGCCGTCGTCGAACTCGTGGTTGCCGATGGCCATCGCGTCGAAGCCGATGCCGTTCATGAAGTCGGCGACCGGGCCGCTCTTGAACATGCTGTAGAACAGCGAACCCTGGAACTGGTCGCCTGCATCAAGCACGAGAACGTTGGCGTCCTTGAGTTCGCCGCGGCGCGTGTCGATCGCAGTTTTGACGCGGGCGATGCCGCCGAAGCACTCGTTCTTCGAATTCTCTTCGGCCGAGCAGGTGGAATCGTATTTATTGATGGCCTCGATGCGGGAATGCAGGTCGTTGATGTGCAGGATATTCAGTTCGTAGTCGGCGAGCGCCGTGCCGGCAAAGAGGGCAACCGCCGAGGCCGTCATCAACCCCAGTCTGAAGGTCTTCATCATCGTTCTCTCCTGTTGATCCGCCGGCGGAGCCGGTTCGCGCGTCCGATCCTGCTGTCCCCCGACCGGCAGCGGCATGTTTTCATCAAGGACAGGGCACCGCAAGGGCAAATGTGCAGTGCGGAAAGAGGCTTCTCCGGGCTGGAGGCCATACGAAAAACCCCGCCGAAGCGGGGTTTTGAATAGAGATGTGCCGGCGATCAGCTGCGGCGGGTGAGCGAGAACTGGGCACCGCTGTCCTGGGTGCAGTTGAGCTGGCTCTGCGTGACGAGTGCACAGTTCACGCGCGACTGCGTGTTGCGCACCAGCGACGTCATGTTGATCTCCACAAGCGTGGGGGAAAGAGACACGTAGGTTCCGGATGCCAGCAGGGCGTTGCTGTCCGTGGACCGGGTGCTGAAAGTGCCGCCCTGGAAGGTCGAGATGATGCCGTTCGGATCCGCCCAGGTGCCTTCGACGCCCTGCGGCTGTGCCTGCTGCGGCGGCAGACGCGGCGGGGCCGAGGAAACGCAGGCGGTCAGCGTGGCGGCGGCGATGAGCACAAGGCTTGTCTTGATTTTCATTCTCGGTGTCTCCCGCAATTCGGTAGGTCCAGCGCCGTGGCGACAGGCTACCTATCTAGCGCAGCCTGCGCCGTTGCACAGCCTTTTTCCGCAGGTTTCAACAGGGGAAGTCCCGAAAGGGCACATCCCCTGCCGATCCTCAGGCCCCTTCAGCGAACCAGGACGTTCCTGAACTGCCAGGGGTCGGATGTGTCGAGGTCTTCCGGGAAGAGGCCCGGGCGGCCTTCGAGCGGGGTCCAGTCGGTATAGTGGCCTTCGACCGGGCCGAGGTAGGGGCGCTGCACTTCGAGGCAGCGCTTGTAATCGACCTCGTCGGCCTCGACGATGCCGGCATTCGGGTTTTCGAGCGCCCAGACCATGCCGGCAAGCACGGCGGAAGTGACCTGCAGACCGGTGGCGTTCTGGTAGGGGGCGATGCGGCGGGTTTCCTCCAGCGACAGGCGCGAGCCGTACCAATAGGCGTTCTTCTCATGGCCGTAGAGCAGCACGCCGAGTTCGTCGATGCCGTCTTCCAGTTCGTCCTCGTCCAGAACGTGCTGTACCGGCTGGGCATTGCCGCCGTTGCCGAACATCTCGTGTAGCGACAGGACAGCGTCGTTGCAGGGATGGTAGGCGTAGTGGCAGGTCGGACGGAAGGTCACCTGGCCGTCCTTGTCGCGGACGGTGAAGTAATCGGCGATCGAAATGGACTCGTTATGGGTGACGAGGAAGCCGTATTGCGGGCCGGGCGTCGGGCACCAGGTGCGCACGCGCGTGTTGGCGCCCGGCTGTTCCAGATAGATGCCTGCCTGGCAGCCCTTCTTGTGCTTCCTGGCGTTCTTCGGCATCCAGTTTTCGTGGGTCCCCCAGCCGAGTTCGGAGGGCTGCAGGCCCTCGGAGATGAAGCCTTCGACCGACCAGGTGTTCCAGAAAACGTCGAGCGGCTTCGGATGCTTGGTGCGCTGGGTATCGCGTTCGGCGATATGGACGCCCTTGACGCCCAGCTTCTTCATCAGCTTTGCCCAGCCTTCGCGGTCGTGCTGATCCGGCTCGTCGAATTTCAGCCCCATGTCGTTGGCAAGGTTGACCAGCGCCTGCTTGACGAACCAGGAGACCATGCCGGGGTTGGCGCCACAGGTGGAAACAGCCGTCGTACCGCCCGGGTTTTTCGCTATCTCCTTGCGCACGGTTTCGCGCAGCGCATAGTTGGTGCGCTCGGAATTCTTCATGTTCTTGTCGAAGTAGAAGCCGAGCCACGGCTCCACCACAGTGTCGATGTAGAGCACGTCGAGCTTCCGGCACAGCTTCATCAGGTCGAGGGAACCGGTGTCGACGGACAGGTTCACGCAGAAGCCCTGGCCGCCCTTGCCATCGTCGAGCAGCGGCTTCAGCAGCGTCTTGTAATTGTCCTTGGTCACATATTCCTTGATGTGACGGACGCCGTGCTTCGCCATGATCTCCGTGTGATCGGCGTCGTCACGCGGGTCGATGACCACCATGCGGCTCTTGTCGAACTTGAAGTGACGCTCGATCAGCGGCAGCGTTCCGCGGCCGATCGATCCGAAGCCGATCATCACGATCGGACCGGTAATCTCGCCATGCACCGGA
>DASUPM010000217.1:0-2578 GCA_036281095.1 Pseudorhizobium sp. | reverse complement strand
TGCCGCATTATGCCGTGACAAGCGATGACGCAAAATCCATTCATGTCCTGGCCCGACAGCCGATCGACCTGTCAAAGCCGCACCCGTTCACGGAAGCAGGAAACCGCGAGTTCAATATGTTCCTTTGGATGCCCCCAAGTGGTGACCGGGCCGGCGATGTGATGCTCGCAGATTCAACGATCTTCAGCACGTTGTTTGGCGGGGACGAGAGCCTGGAGAACTTCTGGAGGAATATCGCCACGGCGAAGTGAGGCTACTTTCAAGGGAGAAGATTTATGAGCAGAGAAGCAAACGCCATGCTCGAGTTGGATGACATTCAAAGCGGGGTCCTGCGCCCGCGGCCGACTCCGTATGCGGCAACTTACATTGCTCTCCGTATTGACGACCGCAAAGCTGGGCGGGAATTGATCCGGCGCGTGAGCGCAGTGGTGACCTCGGCTGCTAACCCGACCAGCCCTTTAGCCGATACCTGGATAAGCGTTGCCCTTACTTACACGGGTCTTAATGCCCTTGGCGTGCCGCAGACTTCGCTCGACACCTTCGCCTGGGAGTTCCGGCAGGGGATGGCCGCGCGCGCGAAAGAGCTGGGAGACACCGGCGAGAGTAGTCCCGAGAACTGGGAAAAGCCGCTCGGGACGCCGGACGTCCACGTGGTGATCGTGGCGGTTTCGCCCGATGCTCAGCGGCTCGAGGCAGCTTTTGATCGGGCTCGCAAGACGTACCAGGAGATGCGAGGGATCACTGCCATCTGGCGACAGAACTGCTATGCGCTGCCCACCGAAAGGGAACCTTTTGGATTCAGAGACGGCATCAGCCATCCGGCTATCGAAGGGAGCGGTATTCCCGGAACCAATCCCAGGGAACAGCCTCTCAAGGCGGGCGAATTTGTTCTGGGCTATCGCGATGAGCTAGGCGGCATACAGATACCTCAACCCGAGGTACTGGGTCGCAATGGAACCTATATCGTGTTTCGCAAACTGCACCAGCGCGTGGCCGCGTTCCGCCAGTACCTTAAGGCGAACTCCATCAGCCCTGAGGATGAGGAGCTACTCGCGGCAAAGATGATGGGCCGTTGGCGCAGCGGCGCGCCCCTGGCGCTCTGCCCGTTCCATGACGACCCGGAATTGGGCGCCGATCCGCAACGCCGTAACGATTTTCTCTATCAAGAAGATGACCCGGCAGGATTCAAGACTCCCGGCGGCTCGCACATTCGGCGGACAAACCCGCGCGACGCGTCGGTAGCCGGCTTCCCCAGGATTCACCGAATGATCCGGCGCGGAACGGCTTATGGCCCGACGCTGCAGGAAGAAGTACTCGAGGACGACGGCGCCGATCGGGGGTTGATGTTCGCCTTTGTCGGAGCGCATCCGGGACGCCAGTTCGAGTTCGTCCAGTCGCAATGGATAAACGATGGCGTTTTCTTCGGGGCGGACGACGCGAAGGATCCCATCGTCGGGTCGAACGACGAGGGCGGCGATTTTATAGTTCCTCGACGGCCTGTCCGCAGGCGCCTTCAGGGCCTGCCGCGGTTCGTCGTTACGCGCGGCGGCGAGTATGGCTTCATGCCCGGACTGCGGGCCTTGCGCTGGCTTGCCGAGCTTCAGTCATGAAAGGCATGTGCCGGAAATGTTAGACGTCGTCGTCATCGGCGCTGGACCGGCGGGGGCGCTATCGGCGCTCCGCGCCGCTGATCTGGGCGCGCGAACCGCGCTTGTTACCCGCGACGAGTTCGGCGGTATGGCAGCGAATGACGGACCGGTTCCAGTGCGGACACTGGCCCATGCTGCGCGGCTGGTCCGAGAAGCTCGCCAGCTCGGTCAATACGGCATCACAGTGGGCGAGGCGGTGCTGGACTACTCGCGGTTGCTCGTGCGTGTGCGCGAGGTTGTGGACGATGTTCGTGCGCATTCGGCCTTGCGCGAGCAAATCGATTCCGTGGGAGTGATCGTCTACGAGAGAGCGGGCGCCGCGCGCTTCGCTGACCTCCACACCATAGAAACTGAGAGCGGCCTGCGGCTTGAGGCCGAAAAGATCATTATTTGCACGGGGGGCGCGAGCCGGCGACTCTCAGTTCCCGGCTTCGAATTGACCTGCACGCACAGCGACGCCTGGAGTCTGACCTCCGTCCCGCCGTCGATGATTATCATCGGCGGTGGAGCGACTGGTGTGCAGGTCGCCTCGATTTTCAACGCGTTCGGCTCGCAAGTCCAACTTTTTCAAACAGGCCCACGCATCCTGCCAACCGAGGACGAAGACGTATCGGCCGCGGTCGCCGCAACCTTCCGCGAGTCGGGCATAGTGGTGCGAGAGAACTTTGGTGCTATCGATTCCTTCGAAAAGACGCCGGACGGCGTACGGATGGTTTTCTCGAAGGACGGCAGCCGGAGCAGCGCAGAGGCTGCGCTCGCGGTCGTGGCAGTGGGGTGGGTGGCAAATACTGCCGGGTTGGGGCTCGCCCAGGCCGGCGTCGAGACCGATGATCGGGGTTTTGTGCAGGTTGACCCCTACCTCCGCACCTCTGCGCCGAATATCTTCGCCGCTGGGGACATCACCGGGCGCCTCTTGCTGGTCCCGCAGG
>DASUPM010000216.1:0-3450 GCA_036281095.1 Pseudorhizobium sp. | reverse complement strand
CGGTCGGCATTCCCATCACCGAAACCTACAACGCCCTTGCGACCGGTGTGGCGGATGCCATGGACCTTACCACCTCCGCCTATTCCGGATTCAAGCTATACGAGGTGGTCCCTTATCTGACCGAAACGGCCCATATCCGGTCATCCGGGGTGATCTTCTATGCGGCATCCTTTTGGAAGGGCCTGAGCGATGAGGAGAAGGCAGTCCTCGGAAAGATCTCCGCCGAGGCTGCGGTCGAGTTCAACCGGTGGATGGCGGCGGACGAAAGCGCCTCGCTCGACGTGGCGACGTCGCATGGCGCGCTGGTGGTGCAGCCGGAAGAAATGGAGGAATGGCAAAAAGGTGCCGAGCCGGTATGGGATGAGTTCCGCGATGTCGTCGGCGGCCGCCAGGTGATCGATACGGTGCGCAGCATGGGCTGATCAACAGCCCTCCGGAGAAGGCACAGGCCGGGGTCGGCCGTATGGGTTCGGTGCTTTGTCATCCGGAGAAGGTTCCGCTATCAGTGGCGCACGAATCTCGGACGGGAGAAGAGTGTGGACGAAGTCGAATGCGTCGTCGTGGGAGCGGGCGTGGTCGGGCTCGCGGTTGCAAGAGCGCTTGCGCTCGCGGGGCGGGAGGTTCTCATCCTCGAAGCGGAAGACGCCGTCGGTACCCAGACGTCGTCGCGCAACAGCGAGGTGATCCACGCGGGGATCTACTATCCGGCCGGCAGCCTGATGGCGAAGCTCTGCGTCGAGGGGCGGCAGGCGCTCTATCGCTATTGCGCTGAGCGCGGCCTGCCGCACAGGAACTGTGGCAAGCTGATCGTCGCCACATCTTCGGAAGAGCTGGAGGTCCTGCCGGGAATCGCTGCCCGGGCGGCAGCGAACGGCGTAGGCGACCTGCGCCAGATCTCCGCCGAAGAGGCGCTGGATCTGGAGCCGGCGCTGGCGGCGACGGGTGCTCTCCTTTCGCCCTCCACCGGCATCATCGACAGCCATGCGCTGATGACCTCGCTGCTCGACGATGCCGAGGACGCCGGTGCCCTGATCGCCTTCAAGGCGCCGGTATTGGCGGGACGGGTGACGGATGCGGGCATCGAGATCGACGTCGGGGGCGACGGGCCGATGACGCTGCGCTGCCGGAGGCTCGTCAACGCCGCAGGACACGGCGCGCCGGTTCTTGCCCGCTCGATCTCCGGCATGCCGGAGGACAAGGTCCCCGGCTCCTATTTCGCCCGGGGCAACTATTTCTCGATGACCGGCCGGACGCCGTTTACCCGGCTGATCTACCCGGTGCCGGTGAAGGGTGGGCTCGGCATCCACCTGACGCTCGACCTTGCCGGACGGGCGCGGTTCGGCCCGGACGTCGAATGGATCGACGGTCTTCACTACGAGGTCGATGCCGCACGGGCGGAAAGCTTCTACCGCGGTATCCGGCGCTACTATCCCGATCTTGCCGACGGCTCGCTGATTCCAGCCTATTCGGGCATCCGGCCGAAGATCGTGCCGCCGGAGATCGCCGCACAGGATTTCATCATCCAGGGGTCGCACGCGCATGGCGTGCCGGGCCTCGTCAACCTGTACGGCATCGAATCCCCCGGCCTTACCTCCTGCCTCGCCATCGGTGACTACGTCCGGGACGTGGCCACCCGAAGCTGACGCATCAGATGTTGCGGCGCTTGCCCTCCAGAAGGTCGAGAACCTTGTTCGCGGCATCGAGCACGTTGGTGCCGGGGCCGAAGACGGCGGCGACGCCGTTTTCCAGCAGGAAGTCGTAATCCTGGCGCGGCACGACGCCGCCCACCACCACGATGACATCGCCGGCGCCCTTCGCCTTCAGCGCCTCGACCAGTTGCGGCGCGAGCGTCCTGTGACCGGCCGCAAGGGAGGACATGCCGACCACCTGCACCTTCTCGCTAATCGCCAGGTCGGCGGCTTCCTCCGGCGTCTGGAAGAGCGGGCCTGCCAGCACGTCGAAGCCGATGTCGCCGAAGGCAGAGGCGATCACCTTGGCGCCGCGGTCGTGACCGTCCTGGCCGAGCTTGGCGACCATGATCTTCGGTCCGGATCCACGCTTGCCATAATCATATAGCCGGCTAACGAGAGCCTGGTATTCCGGGTCGTTGTCATAGGCTTGGCCGTAGATATCTCCCACTACCTCGGGCGTCGCTGCATGATCTCCGAAGGCGCTGCGCATCGCATCCGAAATTTCACCCACCGTGGCGCGCGCGCGAGCGGCCTCGACCGCGGCAGCCAGCAGATTGCCGTTGCCGGTGCGGGCGACCGCCGACAGGGCGGCCAGCGTCTCCTCCACCTTTCCCGGGTCGCGCTGGCGGCGCACCTGCTCCAGCCGCTTGATCTGGGCAGCACGTACGGCAGTGTTGTCGATGGCGAGGATGTCCAGATCTTCCTCGTTCTCCAGCCGATACCTGTTGACGCCGACGATGACTTCCTCGCCGCGGTCGACCCTCGCCTGCCGCTTCGTCGCGGCCTCCTCGATCAGCCGCTTCGGCAGCCCCTCGGCAACCGCCTTGGTCATGCCGCCCAGCTTTTCCACCTCCTCGATCAACGCCCAGGCTTTTTCCGCAAGTTCGTTGGTCAGCGTCTCGATGTAGTAGGAGCCGGCCAGCGGATCGACGACCTTCGTGATGCCGGTCTCGTGCTGCAGGATGAGCTGCGTGTTGCGCGCGATGCGAGCCGAAAAATCCGTCGGCAGCGCCATGGCTTCGTCGAGCGCATTGGTGTGCAGCGACTGCGTGCCGCCGAGTACGGCCGACAATGCCTCGTAAGCCGTGCGGATGACGTTGTTGTAGGGATCCTGCTCCTGCAGCGACACGCCGGATGTCTGGCAGTGGGTGCGCAGCATCAGGGACGACGCCTTCTGCGGCTTGAACTCCTCCATGATTGACGACCAGAGAAGGCGGGCGGCGCGCAGCTTGGCGATCTCCATGAAGAAGTTCATGCCGATCGCGAAGAAGAAGGAGAGCCTGCCGGCGAAATCGTCGACGTTGAGGCCCTTGGCAAGGGCTGCGCGCACGTATTCGCGGCCGTCCGCAAGCGTGAAGGCAAGCTCCTGCACCAGCGTCGCGCCGGCTTCCTGCATGTGGTAGCCGGAGATCGAGATCGAGTTGAAGCGCGGCATTTCCTTCGCCGTGTACTCGATGATGTCGGCGACGATCCGCATTGAGGGTTCTGGCGGATAGATATAGGTATTGCGGACCATGAACTCCTTGAGGATGTCGTTCTGGATCGTGCCGGAAAGCTTCTCGGGCGGCACACCCTGCTCCTCGCCGGCGACGATGAAGAGCGCCAGGACCGGCAGCACCGCGCCGTTCATCGTCATCGACACCGACATCTGGTCGAGCGGGATGCCGTCGAAGAGCGTGCGGGTGTCGTAGATCGAGTCGATGGCCACCCCCGCCATGCCGACGTCGCCGCGCACCCGCGGGTGGTCGGAGTCGTAGCC
>DASUPM010000215.1:0-2124 GCA_036281095.1 Pseudorhizobium sp. | reverse complement strand
CACCTGCGTCCTCGTCCAGGCCTGCACCAACTCGTGGTCGAAGGCGTCCGGATGGCGATATCGCTCGACCGCCTGGTCCAGTTCCTCACGCTTCGGCGCGGCGATCGTCCAGAAGATCACGCTGACCTTTTTCCCGGCGGGCACGCGGACCACCCTCCGCAGTGCCATGATCGGATCGAGAGTGAACCCGTCGGTGCCAGACAATGTCGCTTCCGGATCGAACGCGGCGGCCTCGGCAAGGCTGCGGCCGCGGCCGAGGAACTTCCGGCGGTCCGTCTCGAATTCGGTCGGGCGAGCCGAGCCGGCATTGTCCGCGGCAAGATGCGCCACGATCATGTCCGGATCGTTCGGATTGCGCTTGTTCCTCCATGCACGGATCACGTCACCGCGGCGGCCGATTTCGGTGCGAATGAACATCCGCGAGAACAGCGGATGGGCATTGTCGTCATCCTCCAGCGCCAGCACCGGCTCCATGTAGGAGGTGATTTCGACGAAACGGTCTTCGCTCGCCATGTTGAGCAGCGTGACGCGGCGGCCTTCGGCATCATGTTCCGTCGCGACGAGGCACTCGACAACGCTGGTCAGGTCGCCGACCGTCTTCTGGAATTCGACCTTGTCGTCCGAGAGCATTGTCTTGGCGGTTTCACCTGGAGCGCGGCGCGGCTCTGCCGTCGCCGACCACCACTCGCCGGTGGCCGTGTCGCGGAGGAAGATGAACTGGCCCCAGCGATCCTCCGTGGGGTCCGGCTTCCAGCGGGCGACTGCCTGGCCGTTCCAGCGGGAATAGCCGGCGCCGGTGGCGGTGAGCATGACGGAATAGTGCCCATTGGACAGGAGCGCGATCTCCCGGTCGCGATAGGCAGGGTTTTCGATGGACCGGACCTCCGATCGCAGCAACTCCGCCTGGCCCTTGCCCGGTGTTTCCTCGTATTTTGCGCTCATTACCGGGACGTCCCGCGGCGCCTTCTCCTGCAACAGGAGTTCCGCCGCCTCGATCACCGGGTCGGCGTGGAAAAGCTCGCGCAGGTAGCCGTTGAACACGACGTTGGCGACGGCGGCGATCGACATGCCGTGATGGTGCGCGTAATAGTTGTAGACCACGGCACACCGCGCGCCCGCGGGCACGCGGGTTGGCGTGAAATCGACGGCATCGTGGAAGCCGTAGCGGCCGAGTGCGCCGAGCGACTGCAGTTCCTGCAGGTTTTCGATCGCCGAGAGCGGGTCATACTGGCTTGCGAGGATGGAGGCATAGGGCGCGATAACTGCGTTCTGCCCGAGCCCGCGCTTCAATCCCAGCGTCGGCACCCCGAAATTCGTATATTGATAGTTCAGCAAGTGGTCGCGGGCGTTGAAGGCCGCTTCCGATATCCCCCAGGGAGTACCCAACCGACGGCCGTGCGCGATCTGCTCCCTGACCACGAGATTGTTGGTCTGGTTGAGGATGCCCCCCTGCCGCTCCTGCATGACGAGGGGTGGCATCAGGTATTCGAACATGGAACCCGACCAGGAAACCAGCGCTCCCTGGGCACCGATCGGTACGACCTGCCGACCGAGACGGTACCAGTGCTCGTTGGGCAGGTCGCCCTTCGCAATGGCAAAGAGACTGGTCAGGCGGCACTCGGAGGCGAGGAGGTCGTAGCAAGCCTCGTCCAGTTCGTTGCTGTCGATCCGGTAGCCGATCGAAAGAAGCCGCCGATCCTTGCGGAACAGGAAGGTGAAATCCATCGAAAAGGCAAGATCGCGGGCACGATCTGCAAGTGCCACGAGCCGCTTGCGCAACGGGTCTATGTTAGAGTGGTCGAAGACGCTGTCGGAGATATGCGCCTCGCACACGTCGACCAGTTCACCCGCCCAGTAGGTCAGTTCCTCGCTCAGCCCGGACTTGGTTTCGTAGTGAAGGTTCGTCGCCAGCTTTTGGATGTCGCGCGCCAGAACAGCGAGGTTGATGATACGAATGGACGCGAACTCGTGTTCGCGCTTAACCGCGGCGAGCGCATTGCCGAAGCCGGCTATCCGCTCGATCAGGCGCCGCCGCAGCGGGCGCACGGTCTTCCGATCGTCCGGCAAGGCGTTCATGCTCTCCGACAGGATGCCAACGACGTCGCCGATGCCGTCGAGGCTCGC
>DASUPM010000214.1:0-3376 GCA_036281095.1 Pseudorhizobium sp. | reverse complement strand
TCGCGCTGCTCGTCACGGCGGACGAACACCTTGAACATCGCCGACCCTTTCTCGTTCATGAACCAGACCGAGCAGGAGCGGCGTCCGTGGAACTGACGGTCGACGAAGAAGATCGAGGCGCAGTTGTCCTTCCTGATATGCCCGCCGATCGGGCTGTCGCCATGGATGTTGATCCAGCCATGGCCTTCGGATCCCTCCGGCAGGCTTCCTTCCGCTTCCAGAACGATATCGTCGGTGTGGACGATGAAAAGGACCTCGCCCCATTTCGTCATCTGCGACCAGATGTCGGCGAAGGCATCCTTGCTTGCCGTGATCGCCGCACCTTGCGGCAGGATCGCCAGGATTTCCGCCGGCGTGACCTCTGCCTTGGCGGCAAGCGCCTCGACGACGCCATCGGGCTTTTCCGCCAGCGCGGCAAGGGCACGCTCGTGACGTTCGTCGGTGGTCTGGGCAATAGCGCTCATCATGTCCTCACGCGGCATCGGCGGCGCGAGCGCCGTGGCGATCTTCGTGGATGATCACCTCGAAGCCTTCGAAATGAGGGCCGGACAGATATTCGATCTTCCCCCGGTTTTCCCCCGCCTTGGCATGGGCTGCGCGGAACTGATCCGATTTCGTCCATGCCTGGAAATGTTCGAACGTCTCCCACACCGTGTGCGATGCGTAGAGCGTATGGTCCTCCGACTTGGGACCCTTCAGCATATGGAATTCGACATAGCCCGGCATCTCCGCAAGGCGGCCCTCACGTCCCCGCCACATGGCTTCGAAGGCTTCCTCATAGCCCGGCACGACGCGGAAGCGGTTCATCGCGATATACATTCTACGGTCCCTCACTAAAGTTTCACTTGCCGGTCAAGATATCGGCCGGTCCCCGCCTTGAAAAGCTGAAAAAACTTGTCTAGTCAACTCAAGTTATTGGCGCCCAGGACGGGCGGGATTGGCAGGGGCTTGATGTTGACGTCGTTTTCTTTCCGCAAGTTGATCGTTTCCGCGCTCGTCGTCACTGCGATAGGTGTCGCGCCCGTCGCGGCTTCGGACACCGGCAATCCCGCTGCGCAGCGGATCGTTTCCGTCGGCGGCACGATCACCGAAATCCTTTACGCCCTGGGGGCACAGGAGAGGATCGTCGCCGTCGATTCCACGAGCTTCTATCCTGAGGAAGCCACGTCCAAGCCGGATGTCGGTTATATGCGGGCATTGAGCGCGGAAGGCATTCTCGCGCAGAAGCCGGACCTGATTCTTGCCGAGGAAGGATCCGGACCGCCGCCGGTGCTGGAAATCCTCGGTGCGAGCGACGTTCCGATGGCGATGATCCCGACGCCTGCGACGGCCGATGGGATCATCCGGAAGATACGCGATGTCGGAGCCGCCGTCGGCCTTACCGCCGAAGCGGACGCGCTCGCCGATAAGACCGCTCGGGACCTGAAGGCCGTTACCGAGGAAGTCGCCAGCCTGGATCTGGAAAAGAAGCGGGTTCTCTTCGTGCTGTCGCTGTCCAACGGTCGCGTCATGGCGAGCGGTTCCGGCACGGAGGCGGCCGCCATCATCGAGATGGCGGGAGGGATCAATGCAGCGTCGGAGATTTCCGGCTACAAGCCGCTGGCGGACGAGGCGGTTATCGCCGCGAAGCCGGACGTCGTTCTCGCCATGCAGCGCGGCGACCACGGGCTGACCGCGGAACAGGTCTTCGCCGTTCCCGCCCTGCAGACAAGTCCGGCTGCAACGAACAAGGCGCTTGTAAAGATGGACGGGCTGTTCCTGCTGGGCTTCGGTCCCCGTACGCCGGAAGCGATCCGCTCGCTCGCCGGTCAGCTTTATCCGGGAGCCATCGGCGGATGAGGGCGCTGAGCTTGCCGGTCCGGGCTGCTGGAGCCGAGGGGGATCGATCGCTGCGGGGCGGTCTCGTCCTGTGCTGCCTCGTCGTTCTCGTGCTTGGCGCGAGCCTCCTGTCGCTTACCAGCGGGCCGACGGGCGTGGGCATGGCGGAGCTCTGGGCCTATGCAACCGGCCACGCCGAGGGGCTGTCCGCGCAGGAGCGGGTCGTGCTGGATGCGGTCCGCCTGCCTCGCACCGCGCTGGGGCTGCTGGTCGGTGCAGGTCTCGCCGTGTCCGGCGCCATGATGCAGGGACTGTTCCGCAACCCGCTGGCCGATCCCGGTATCGTGGGGGTGACGTCGGGCGCGGCACTTGCGGCCGTCGTTGCCATCGTGCTCGGCCCGACGGTGCTCGCTCCGCTCATGCTGCTGCTCGGCAACCAGTTCCTGCCGCTGATGGCCTTCTGCGGCGCGCTGGTGAACACCTGGGCGCTTTATCTCATCGCCACCCGGGACGGGCGGACTTCGACGACCGCACTCATTCTGTCCGGCATTGCGATCGGCGCGTTGAGTGCCGCGGTCATGGGCCTGCTGATCTTCATGGCGGACGACCGCCAGCTGCGCGACATCACCTTCTGGAGCCTTGGCTCCCTCGGCGGCGCCACCTTCGGCCGCGTGCTGTCCATCCTGCCGTTCGTTGCGGCGGTCATGATCATCATTCCCTTCGTGGCGCGTGGGCTGGACGCGCTCGTTCTCGGGGACGCCGCGGCCTTTCACATGGGCATTCCCGTGCAGCGGCTGAAGAGGGTCGTCATCATCGCCGTTGCGGCGGCCTGCGGCGCGACGGTGGCGGTCGCGGGATCGATCGGCTTCGTCGGGATCGTCGTTCCGCACCTGCTGCGTCTGCTGATGGGCCCGTCGCACCGGTTCCTGCTGCCCGGTTCGGCGCTCGGCGGGGGAGCGCTGCTTCTCGTCGCAGATAGTTTCGCTCGCACCGTCGCTGCCCCGGCGGAACTGCCGATCGGCGTGATAACGGCGCTGTTCGGCGCGCCGGTCTTCCTCTTCCTGCTTCTCGGAAAGGGCGGAATGCGCGTGGGGGACATGCCATGATCTCCGCACGCAATGTCACCGTGGCCCGGTCGGGACGCAAGCTCCTCGACGAAGTCAGCATCGAGCTTCTGCCCGGGCGCTTCACCGTGGTGATCGGGCCGAACGGCGCTGGAAAATCGACCTTGATGAAGGTTCTTTCCGGCGAGATGCAGCCGGACCGCGGCGAGATTTCCTACTTCGGCACCTCGGCCCATCTCCATCGGCCGGAAGACCTGGCAAAGCGTCGCGCAGTATTGCCGCAGGCGGTCCAGTTGAGCTTTCCGTTCACTGCTCTCGAGATCGTCCGGATGGGTGCGGTTGCTCAAGGGGCGTTCCAGCCGACGGAACAGGCCCGCAGGGCGTTAACGCGGGTAGGACTGCGGGGCTTCGAGGCGAGGCCCTATCCCTCCCTGTCGGGGGGCGAGCAGCAGCGAGTGCAGTTCGCCCGCGCGTTGGCCCAGGTGCCTGAACCT
>DASUPM010000213.1:0-2323 GCA_036281095.1 Pseudorhizobium sp. | reverse complement strand
CGTATACTCCCTTAGCAGGGGAGCGCCTTCGACCACTCGGCCACCTCTCCGGTGCGGCCTGATTATGTCGGATGGATAGCGATTGCAAGGCCTTTTCGCCGCTGCGGTGGAATTGCCCGGCGGGGTGATTTTTCCCGCCCTGCCCCGCCCCGGCTAATAGCCCGACGCGCCGCCGCCTTGAGGATTTCCGCGCCCGTAGCGACCGGCCAGGCGCCGCAGGACGCCCGCGAACTCGGCGACGTCGGAACCCACCGCGACGAAGCGCGCCCCGAGATCGATATAGCGGAGGTTGAGGGCCTCGTTGAAGGTCAGGATGCCGGCCGCCTTGCCGGCCGCGGTGATCGTGCCGATCGCCTTCTCGATCACTTCCTGCACTTCCGGCGCCTCTATCCGCCCGAGATAGCCCATGTCCGCGGACAGATCCGCCGGACCGATGAAGACCCCGTCGATGCCCTCGACTGCGGCGATGTTCTCCAGATCCGCGATCGCCGCACGCGTTTCCGCCTGAACCAGAAGACAGATTTCGTCGGCGGCCGTATCGGCATAGTCGGCGATGGTGTTGAAGGCGGAAGCCCGGGCCACGGCCGCGCCGACGCCGCGCATGCCATGGGGTGGATAGCGAACGGCGCGGACGAGCGCCTCGGCCTGAGCCGCCGAATCGACCATCGGCACGAGAAGCGTGCGTGCGCCCGCGTCCAGCAGCTGCTTGATCATCCAGGGCTCGCCCATCGGCGGCCGGACGACCGCCTCGGCGGGAGACGCGGCAAGCGCCTGCAACTGGCCGATGATGCTGCGGAGATCGTTCGGCCCGTGCTCGCCGTCGATAACCAGCCAGTCGAAACCGGTCGTCCCTGCGAGCTCCGCCATGAGCGGCTCGCCTGTATTGAGCCAGAGGCCGATCTGGGGCCTGCCGTCGCGTAGGGCGGCCTTGAACAGGTTCTTGGGAGCGGGCATGGAAAAATCCTACGCAAGGAGTTGTTTGAGATCGGCTGCCGGGTCGGAGAGAACGGCTCGGTCCGGGTCGAGCCCGGCATCGAGAAGTTTCTTTCCCGTCACATAGGCCTTGGCGTCGTTGATGGCGTCGACCGCCAGGAAGCGGCCGTCCCGGAAATACCAGACCGAGACACTCCCCTCACGCATGCCCGGACGCACCAGCGTCTCGTCATAGCCCAGGTTGAAGCCGGCGATCTGCAGCTTCACGTCGTACTGGTCCGACCAGAACCACGGCTTCGGCTCGTAGGGCTTGTCGCCGCCGGCCAGCATCTCGGCGATCGCTTCCGCCTGATCGACGGCGTTCTGCACCGACTCAAGCCGGATGCGCTGGCCCTTCCAGGGCAGGAGCGTACAGTCGCCGGCAGCGACGATGGCAGGGTCCGAGGTGCGGCCGAAGGCATCGACGATGACGCCGTTTCCGACATCGAGCCCGCTCTCCTGAGCGAGACGGTCGTTGGGCGTCACGCCGATCCCGACGAGGGCGGCATCAACCTCGATAGTCGATCCATCGGAGAGTTCCGCAGCGCAGACGCGCCCTTCCCGGCCGATCAGGCGGACGAGGCCGGTCCTTTCCCGTATGGTGACGCCATGCTGCAGGTGAATGGTCCGAATGATGTCGGCCGTCTCGGCGGAGGCCACGCGGGCGAGAATGCGATCCGCCATCTCGATCAGCGTCACCTCCACCCCGAGGTGGCGCGCCACCGCCGCCGCCTCGAGGCCGATATAGCCCCCGCCGATGACCAGCAGCCTGCGCCCGGCCCGCATCTCGCCGGCGAACTCGTCGGCATCGCGCTTGCTGCGCATCACGTGAACGCCGGCCAGATCGCCGCCTATATCGGGCGGAAGGGCCCGCGGCGTGGCACCGGTCGCCAGCGCCAGCGTATGATAGTCGAGAAGCGACCCGTCCTGCATCCGCACGCGTTTTCCGCCCCGGTCGATCTCTTCGACAAAGGTCGAAAGCCGCACCTCTACGTCATTCTCGGCATACCAGTCATCCGGCCGGAAGGTCAGGCGGTCGAAGCCCATTTCGCCGAGCAGGTATTTCTTGGAGAGAGGCGGGCGCTGATAGGGATGGACCTCCTCGGAACCGATGATCGTGATGGGGCGGCTATCCTTCAGCGCACGGAGCTTCGCGGCCAGCGCGAACCCCGCCTGCCCTGCGCCCACGATCACAAGCCTTTCGGTCAACGCGTTTCCTTTCTTTCCCGGCGAGTCTCGACCGGCAGGGGTAGCCCCGCCGGGCGGTGCGCGTCAACAGACCAACCCAGCTTCCTCCTCTTGCAGAACAGGGAGGCGGCACCTTTGTCCGGAGCATTTGCGCGGCCTGCGT
>DASUPM010000212.1:0-11311 GCA_036281095.1 Pseudorhizobium sp. | reverse complement strand
GCCCGCGCTTCTGCGCTTCGCAGTTGCGCAGCGAAGTGCACGAGTTCTTCGTCCATGCGCGCCAGAACGTCGTCGCCATTGCCGCGGAGCAGGTCCCGGGCAATCTTCAAGGCATGCGGCGGCTTGGCAGCGAGGCTTGCTGCGAGCGCCAGAGTTTCGGCTTCGACGGCTCCAGCGCTCACGATTTTCCACACGATACCTGCATCGCGGGCCTGCTCGGCCGTGAAGCCTTCGCCTGCGACCAGAAGCGCAAAGGCCCGCTGATGGCCCATAACCCGCGGCGCGAGCAAGCTGGAGGCCGCTTCGGGAACAAGGGCGAGATCGACGAAGGGCGTGCGGAACAGGCTGCGGTCCGAGGCGATGGTCATGTCGCAATGGAGGTTCAGCGTCGTGCCGATGCCGATCGCCAGCCCGTCCACGCCGGAGACCATGGGCTTGCCGCAGGTGGCGAGCGCCCGGAGGAAATCGGCGGCAGCCGGACGGCCGCCACCGCTCATCGCATAGGCGAGGAAGTCCGCCATGTCGTTGCCTGCCGAGAAACATCCCTCGGTGCCCAGAAAGGCCACGGCGCGCACGGCAGCGTCATTGTCCGCCTCGTGCAGCGCCGCCGTCATCCGGTCGTACATGTCGCTGGTAATGGCATTCTTCTTTTCCGGCCGGTTGAACCGGATCACCATGACGCCCGGCTGCGCCTGCGGCCGCTCTACGAGGACATGCGTCTCGCTCATTTATCGCTCCTCAGGCAAGGGCAAGGCGCGCGGCCTCGAGGCTCTCGGCGCCCTCGACCACCTGCCGCTTCAGGGCCGCCGTTTCCGGCAGGAGATTTTCGGCCGCAAACCGGCAGAGGACGATGCGGCGATCCGCCTTGCCGTCTTCCGCCGAGACCAGGGCGCCTTTCGCGAGATAGGCGCCGGTCAGGACGAGGCCGAACAGACGCTGGTAGGCCGTCGCACCGGCCAGCGCCTCCGAAGTGCGGCCATCCGCCTGCGCCTTCAGGAGCCATGCGGTCGCCTCCTCCAGATCTTCGATCGAGGAGCGGAGGCGGTCGGCGGTCGCGCCGAAGCGGGCATCGTTGGAGCCGGCGGTACGCTCCGCGATCTGCTTCAGTTCACCGATGAAGCCGGCGACCTGGCTGCCTTCCGACAGGGGAAGCTTCCGGGTCACGAGATCGATCGCCTGAATGCCGTTCGTTCCCTCGTAGATCGGGGCGATACGGGCGTCGCGGAGATAGCGGGCGGCGCCGGTCTCCTCGATAAAGCCCATGCCGCCGTGGACCTGGATGCCGAGGGAGGCCACGTCGACGCCGACATCGGTCGCAAAGGACTTGGCGATCGGCGTCAGGAGCGCGGCGCGCTCCGACCACGACCTGGCCTCGTCTCCCTCGCCGTGATTGGCCATGTCGATGGCGTGGGCGCAGGCATAGCAGATTGCGCGCGCCCCCTGCGTCAACGCCTTCATCGTCAGAAGCATGCGGGCAATGTCGGGATGTTCGATGATCGGGCTCATGCCGGTTCCGGTCCAACCCGGAGCCTTGCCCTGCGTGCGCTCGCGCGCATAGGCAACCGCCTTCTGGGTTGCGGCTTCCGCGATCGCAACGCCCTGCATGCCCACCGCGAGGCGGGCGTTGTTCATCATGGTGAACATGCAGGCCAAGCCCTTGTTCTCCTCCCCGACCAGCCAGCCGACCGCGCCCTTTTCCGTCCCAAACCGGCCATCGCCGTAGATCATGGTGCAGGTAGGGGAGCCATGGATGCCGAGCTTGTGCTCCAGCGAATGGCAGAACAGATCGTTTCGCTCGCCCAGCGAACCATCCTCTCCCACCAGGAACTTCGGCACGAGGAAGAGCGAGATGCCGCGGGTGCCGGCGGGCGCATCCGGCAGGCGGGCGAGAACGAGATGGATGATGTTGTCGGCCGCGTCGTGCTCGCCCCAGGTGATGAAGATCTTCTGGCCGAAGATACGGTAGGTGCCGTCATCGCGGCGTTCCGCCCGCGTCTTCAGGACACCGAGGTCCGAGCCGGCATGAGGCTCGGTCAGGTTCATCGTGCCGGTCCATTCGCCAGTGACGAGTTTCTCCAGATACCTCGCCTTCAAGTCCTCGCTGCCATGCTTGTCGATCGCCTCGATGGCGCCCATGGTCAGCGTCGGCGCCAGTGCGAAGGCCATGGAGGCGGAGTTCCACATCTCCAAGGCCGCGACGTTCAGCATGTGCGGCAGGTTCTGGCCGCCATAGGCTTCGGGTCCGGTGAGGCCGTTCCAGCCCCCCTCCCTCCAGTTGCGATAGAGCTGCGCCCAGCCGTCGGGCGTGGTAACGGCACCGTCCTTGAGCCGCGCGCCCTGCCGGTCGCCCGCTTCACCGAGAGGCGCCATTTCGTTGGTGGCGAACCGGCCCGCCTCCTCCAGGATCGCCTCGACGAGGTCCGGCTCCAGGTCGCTGAGCTTGCCGCCATGCATGGCATCGGCAAGTCCGGCCACGTGGTTAAGCGTGAAGGCGATATCCTCTACGGGAGCCTTGTACATGCTGCGATCCTCCTCCTGACCAGCCTTGGCCCCAAGGGGCGCGGCAATCATCTGCTTTTTACGTAAACGTAAGTCCGCTTGTCAATCGCCCGTCCGAGCGCGCATGTCCGAAATGAAAAGAACCCGCGCAGCGGGAGCCGAGCGGGTTCTTCCAAGATCGGGACGCCTTATCAGTAGTAGGGCGAATAGCAGGTCTGGCGTGGCCCGTGATAGGGCTGGAACGTGTTGGAATAGCTGTCATACGAGCGATAGCGCGCATGGCACCAATCGTAGTGACTCGGATTGAGACCCGTCGGGCGATAGACCGGGGCCGGCTCCACATAGCGTGGCTGTGCGGCGATCGCGCCGCCGATCAGGGCTCCCGCACCAAATGCAGCCAACGGGTACCAGTAGCCGTCGTGATAACGGTGACCGTGGCGATAGTGCCGGTAGCCGCGATGGCCATGGTAGTAACCGCGGTGGCGGCGGTGCCGCACCTGGGTGACCTCCGACTGGATATCGATGCGGGCTGCCGGGGCCGCCATGACCGGCATTGCCGTCGCCGGAACGGCTGCACCGGCCATGACGGTCGCGGAGATTGCTGCAACGGCGATCTTCCTGAACATGTTGATCATTCATGCCTCCATTCGAGTTGAACTGACTGCGCTCCGGCCGACCACTTACCTCTTCCGAGGCCGGTCAGGATCGGGCTCATCCTAGGATTGCCAAGCTGAACCGGCCATTAACGCCAATTAACCCGAAAAGCTCCCGGACGGCATAAAGAAGCCGCCCGATAACGGGCGGCTCTCAGAGTCCACAAGACAACCCTTAGTTATACGGCGAGTTGCACTGCTGCCGCGGGCCATTATAGGGCTGGAAGGTATTGTCCGACGCGCGGTAGGAACGATAGCGGTTCTCGCACCACTGGTAATGCGCAGAGCCGGCGGATACCCGAGGAGCGGACTGAGCCGCGCCGCCGATGATGGCTCCGGCAGCAAAGGCCGCCAGGGGGAACCAGTAGCCGTTGTAGTAACGGTAGCCGCGACGGCGTTCGCGATAGCCCCGATAACCATTGTGGTACCCGGCGCGATAGCCGCGGCGGTAATCGCGCCGGGCTTCCCGGCGATCCCGGCGACGTTCCCAGCGATCCCGGTACTGGACATCGGTAACGATGTTCTGCGAAGCGGCAGCCGGTGCGGCCGGCAGCGGCATCGCCTGCACGGGTACGTAGCTGGTGACGGCAATGACAACGGCGGTGGCCACCGTCGTGAGGCGGAATTTGAGGGCGGACATGGATGTTTCCTCTCGTTCTTGTTTCGGATCCGTTCGAGAAACGATCCGCCGTGGGTTGTGTTCCCGGACTTAAGTCCCGGGCAGTCGGAGACACCGGCCGTTAACCATGTCCGAGATAGCCTCCTGCATATGATACAACCCGTGAAAGGTCCGCACGTGCCTACAGGCGGCAAGCTGCGCTACTACCAGACGGCCTCGGGGCCGCCGCGCGTTAGTATCGCTCCGCATTCCGAATTCCTTCGCACGGGCCGGATCATACGGACTCCGTCCTCCTGGCTGCCGAAGGAAAAGCGCTACCTGACGGTGGAGGAGGTTGCCGAGCGAACCGGCCGGACCCTTACCGCAGCCGGCGAGACCACGCTCCGGCGCATCAACTCTTTCCACCGGGCGATCCGCTTTCCCAAGGCCATCTTCTACAGGGTCTTCGAAGAGATCCCCCATCTCGGATATTGCCATGTCACGACCGCAACCACGCCCTTCGGTGCGCGCGGCGACGTGAACTGGTCCTTCTATATCGCCAATTTCTCTTCGGGCATCAGCGAGACCTATCCGTTCTTCGAGCGCATCCGGAGCGGATATGCCCGGATGTATTTCGCCGTCGCCCATGAGAAGGCGCCGGGAGATACCCTGCGCATCGACCGCTCGATGCGCAAGGACGGCATCCTGTTCCGCACCGGCGATCCACATGAGGCGATGAAGAACATCCTGATGCTCGGCGCTCCCAACGAGGCCGTGCGGGCGCTGGTCAGGAACCTTTAGCCGCAGCAGCGAAATTCTTGCCGGCCGCCGCCATTCCGCGCTAGGAGGGCAGGATGACGGCAAGGATCATCCACATCGGCGACGAGGCTATCGAGGCGGCGCAGGCAGTGCTTGCCGAGGGGCTGCCGGTGGCCATACCAACCGAGACGGTCTATGGTCTCGCGGCGGACGCCACCAATCCTCTTGCGGTGACACGCATCTACGAAACCAAGGGGCGCCCGCAGTTCAACCCGCTGATCTGCCATATGGCGGACCTCGCAATGGCCGAGCGCCACGCGATCTTCGATCCGGTATCGCGGCGCCTTGCCCAGCAATTCTGGCCGGGGCCGCTGACCCTGATCCTGCCGCTCAGGGCCGAAAGCGCCATTCATCCGCTTGCGACCGCCGGGCTCGATACGGTGGGACTGCGCGTTCCGAAAGGCTTTGCGTCCTCCCTCATCCAGGCCTTCGGAAGGCCGCTCGCAGCGCCGAGCGCCAATACGTCGGGCAGGATCAGTCCCACACACGCACGGCATGTGGCGGGGGACCTGGGCGAAAAGCTCGAGTTGATCATCGACGGTGGAGCCGCGCCGATCGGGCTGGAATCCACGATCGTCCGGGTGGAAGGGGATGTGATCCGTCTCCTCCGGCCGGGCGGCATTTCGACGGAAGATATCGAGGCAGCGACCGGCCTGCCGGTCGAGCGTCCGGTGTCGGCCTCCCCCGCCATCGAAGCGCCGGGAATGATGCAATCGCACTATGCGCCGGCAGCAGCCGTCCGGTTGAACGTCGAGGAGGCCAGACCGGGCGAGGCGCTGATCCGCTTCGGCGATATTCCGGTTGCCGGCGAAAATCGTGCCGCGGCCGTCTTCGATCTCAGCCCGGCGGGCGATCTGCGGGAGGCCGCCGCAAACCTCTTCGATTACCTGAAGAAGGCGGACGCCGCGGCGGCGAACGGCATTGCCGTCGGGCCGATCCCGGCACACGGACTGGGTGAAGCGATCAACGACAGGCTCAGCCGTGCGGCTGCGCCAAGGACCTGATGGAAGCGGGAGGACAGGAATGGATTTGCAGGGGACGTCACCGGAGCTTCTGAAGCGGTTCGCGGCCATCGTCGGCGAGGCAAATGCTCTCACCGACCAGAAGGACATCGCTCCGCGGCTGGTGGAAAATCGTGGCCTCTACCATGGCGCATCGCCAATGGTGCTGAAGCCCGCCTCGGCCGAAGAGGTCTCCGCGATCCTGAAGCTCGCGACGGAGACCGGCACGCCGATCGTGCCGCAGACCGGCAATACGGGGCTGGTCGGCGGGCAGACGCCGGGCGCGACAGGGAGGGAACTGATCGTTTCACTGGAGCGGATGAACCGCATCCGCGACGTCGATCCGGTCGCGAATGTCCTCGTTGCCGACGGCGGAGCGATCCTGGCGGACGTGCAGAAAGCGGCAGAAGGCGTCAGCCGCTTCTTCCCCCTCTCTCTCGGTTCGGAGGGCTCGTGCCGCATCGGCGGCAACCTCTCCACCAATGCAGGGGGGACGGCGGTCCTCGCCTACGGCAATATACGCCAACTCTGCCTCGGCCTGGAGGTCGTCATGCCGACCGGCGAAATCTGGAACGGGCTGCGCCGGCTGAAGAAGGACAATACCGGCTACGACCTGCGCGACCTCTTCATCGGCGCGGAAGGAACGCTCGGGATCATCACCGGAGCGGTCCTCAAGCTTTTCCCGCAGCCGGTCGGGCATCAGGTGGCACTTGCGGGACTGGCGTCCCCCGCCGATGCACTGCGGCTGTTCGAGAAGGCCTCGATGCTGTGCGGCACCGCCCTTACCGGCTTCGAACTGATGCCCCGGCTCGGGATCGAGTTTACCACCCGCCATATCGACGGCGTGCGCGATCCGCTGGCGGAGCCGCATCCGTGGTACGCCCTGATCGACATCTCGACCTCCGATTCAGCCGAGACTGCGGAGACGATGATCGAGGCGCTGCTGGAATGGGGCCTCGAGGCTGAACTCGTCCGCGATGCGGTGATCGCCTCCTCCGTCGCGCAGCAGAAGGCGCTCTGGCACATGCGCGAGAGCATGTCGGATGCACAGAAGCCGGAGGGCGGCTCGATCAAGCATGACGTATCGGTCCCGGTATCGAGCATTCCGGCCTTCATGGACGAGGCGGAAAGGGCCGTTCTCGCCGCGATCCCCGGCGCGCGGATCTGCGCATTCGGCCATCTCGGCGACGGCAACATCCACTACAACATCTCACAGCCCGTCGGTGCCGACATGGCTGCCTTCCTGGCGCGCTGGCACGAGATCAACGAGATCGTGCACGGCATCGTCATCTCTATGAACGGATCGATCTCGGCCGAACATGGGATCGGCCAGTTGAAACGGGACGAACTGGCGCGGATCCGCCCGGAAATCGAAATCGATCTCATGCGCCGGATCAAGCGCGCCTTCGATCCCGCCAACATCATGAACCCGGGCAAGGTCATCACTGTGACCTGAGCAATCGCAAACGGCCCCAAGTGCCTCAGCGGTATCTGGAGATCGACAGGAGCATGTCCGCGGTGATGCCGTAGGTCCCCGTCCCGTTCAGAATGCTGACGGCCGAGGAACCGGTGTCGCCGGTCTCCAGATCATAGAGGATCGTAAACCGCTGGACCAGCTTGTCCAGCTTGTCCGGATCCGTCAGGTCCTGCAGGTCGAGGTTCTTTTCAACCAGCCTGGCCTGCTGGTCGACATCCATGTTGGCGATTTCCTCCGGAAGACTGTAGGTGATCCGGAAGAATTCCAGAAGCGCCTCGTCGCCGATGATCTCGTAGGCATCGGTGATCGAGCCGGCCATCCGTTCGAAGTAGAGTGCGAGCCGGACGCCGGCGTTCTCCTCGCCCTCCCGCTCCTCCAGCGTCTGCCGAAGATGACGATTCTGCGCCTCGAGGGTCTCGCCGCGGCTCTGGACACTGGTCGGCGCGGTGAACAGCAGATTGCCTTCGCTGTCGAAGTTGAACGTGCCGAAGAGCTCGGCGTAGCGCGTATCTGTCTGCAGGTTGACGAAGCTTTCCGGATCGTCGAGATCGGACGTGAAGACCTGTTTCAGGAAGTCGTCGGTAACGGTGACAGGATCAAGCCCCTTGGCGACAAGCACCAGATCCACCAGCCGCCGGTCCGCCAGGAATTCCTCGGCGCTGCCGATCCCCTGCATCGTCTGCGTATAGTATTCCGCCTCGGCGTCGGCCGCTTCGCGGGCTTCCGTCTTCTCGGGCTCATCCAGAAAGCGAGTCATCTGCACGATATAGGCGGAGGCGGTGTCGCGGATCGTATCGGGCGACTGCGCCAGGACGGGGGTCTTGATCTCTCCGTTCGCATCGAAGTTGAATGCCTGCGCCAGCGTCACGAAACGCTCGTCCTTCAGCCCGTAGACATAGCTCCTGGGATCGGACAGATCGCTCTTCAGCACGTTCTTGATGGTCAGCTGCGAGACGCTGTCGGGATCGATGCCCACTGCCTTCAGGGCGAATTCGTATATGCTATCCTTCTTCAGGAAATCCTCGATCGAGGTGATGCCGGAAATATCGGTCTTGTAGAGAGCGATCGCCGTCTCGTCGGCCTCCTCCTGGGCGTCGTCGTAGCGACTGATATAGTTGGCGGCCGACAGCTTCGTCTGCTCGGTCGTCTGGGCGCCGCCGGCCGCCACGGTCCCGTCGGTCGCGAAGTTGAAGGCCTTCGCAAGTTCGAGATAGGCCGGACGTTCGGCGGCATAGCGGTTCGCGTAGCTGTCCGGGTCGGAAAGGTCGCTGGTCAGGATCTGCTCGATCGTCGACTTCACGACCGTGACCTCGTTCAGGTTGAAGGCCACGCGGACGAAGTTGTAGAGGCGGCCGTCATCCAGGATATCGTCGACGGAGGTCACCGTCTTGATCTGCTCGCTGAAGTAGTCGCGCTCCCGGATGGCCGATACCTGCGTCACCCGCGGCTGGTTCAGCAGGTAGAGGTCCACCACCCCCTGCTGCTTCTCAGACGTCTGGGCCTGGCCCGCCGCAACAGTACCGTCGCTTGCAAACTCGAAGGCGCCGGAGAGGTCGATCAGGATCTGGGTCGTGTCGATGGAGTTCTGAAGGACCGAAATCTTGCTCTTGAGCGTCGCGATCTCGGCAGCGCTGAGGCCGCCCGCAGCAAGTTCGGCCTGCGCCTCGTCCAGGTCGGTCTCCAGCCGGGCCATCTGCGGCTGCAGGACCGTCTGCGTGTAGCCGGCGGGGTCGGCAGGATTGCTGGTCATCGCCTTCTTGACGATGTCGTAGGAGTAGTTGCTGCCGTCCAGGCCGAAGGCGTCGAAGACGTAGTCGCGCAGCCTGTCGTTGCGCAGGATGTCGTTGACGTTGTCGACCGTCGGCATCATCGCGTTGTAGTAGCGGGTTTCCTCCTCCGCCTTTCCGGAGGCCTCCTCGATGGTCTGATTGTAGAGCCCGATCATCTCATCGACCTGGAATTCGGACTGCGCAACCGCCGTTGAATCGGAGGTGGAGAAGTTGAAGGCCGCAGCGAAGTCCCGGTAGCGGTCGTCGGACACGCGGTTTGCGAAACTGCTCTCGTCGTTGAGGTCGCTCTCCAGCACCTGCTTCATGAACGCCTTGGCATAGGTCATCTCCTCCAGCCCGTATGCCTTCATGGCGTAGGAGAAGAGACGGTAGTCATCGAGGAACTCGTCGATCGTCGTCACCGTGCCGATGTTGTCGGCATAGTACTGCGCCTCTCGGGCCACCTGCTCGTCGGACGCGACGCGCTGCAGCGCCCTGTACATGTCGCGATTGACGAGGTCGTAGCTGAGATAGGTCGAGACCATGGGTGACGCTCCGCTCATAGTGATGCCGCAGCCATGATCCCCCAACAGCCTTGCCCGTGGCTTTAGCCGGCCTTTCACCGCCAACGGCACGATTTTCACCTTCTGGAAACCCAGCGGGGTTGGGTTTCGATAACCATCCCCCGAGGCAAAACTTCCTTAACCGCGATTTTTAAGCGGTCTCGCACATGCCGCCCCGTAAGCTCCGTGCATCAGAGGACAAAAGTCCCACAGAGAAACCGGAAACGGCTCTCAGGTAAAACAAGGGTAGCATACACGATGACAAACACGGTTCTGAAGCCTGCCTGGGCAGGCTCCACGCTGAGGCTGGATCCCAAGCGCTTTCCGCAGCAGGTGACTTACGCCCTGCGCGGCCATTCCGAAGATGTCGTTATCACCATCGACGAGCGCGGTGCGGTGCTGCGCAAGACGCTGGCGTCCAGCGGTCTGCCGCTGTCGTTCGCACTGCCGGCCCGTGCCTTCAAGGGTGTCGCGGCCCGGGCGATCGACCACGGCGACGGCGAGGTGACCGTCACACTGGAACTCCATCACGACGATCCCGACCTGTGCATCCCGCTTCTGGTCGCCCATGACCTCTGCGATATCGCAGCCGACTGGCGCAGCTGGTCCGAAGCGTTCCGCATTCCGATGCTGATGGTCGAGGCCGACGGCATGGCCCGGCCGCTCGAAAACCACCTCGGCGACGTCCGCACGCAGGATACGAAACCGCGCCGTCGCCATTCCTACTTTGCCGATCGCCGTCCGCGCTTCCTGGTTCGCCGCACCACCGGCAAGCTGGGCGTGACGATGAGGATAGAGGGCAAGGAGATCATCGCGCGACGCTAGAGATCCACCGCCGCCCGCGCTGACGCTGAAACCCGGTCAAAAGCCGGGTTTTCGCGTTTCAGGCAAAAGGCAGTGACAGAACCAGTCCGGCGAAGATCACGGCGCCCACGCGGCTGTTCGACTTGAAAAGCGAGAGGCACTGGTCCGCATTGTCGATGTCGAGCACGACAATCTGCCAGGCGAACATGACGGCGGCAATCAGCAGCCCGAGATAGGCAGGCAGCCCTACACCGGCCATGGCGTAGGCCAGCAGAAGCAGGACAAGCGTCAGTCCATAGAGGCCGAGCAGCCAGCGCTTGGTGTTTTCCGCAAACAGCCGCGCTGTGGAGCGAACGCCCACCAGGGCGTCATCTTCCTTGTCCTGATGCGCATAGATCGTGTCGTAACCGATCGTCCAGGCGACGGAGCCCAGATAGAGCGAGACCGGCGCCCAGGAAAGGCTGCCGAACATTCCCGCCCAGCCCATCAGGCCGCCCCAGGAGAAGGCAAGACCGAGAAAGAACTGCGGCCAGTCCGTAAACCTCTTGGCGAAGGGATAGACGGCGACGATGGCCAGGGACAGGATGCCGAGGAATATCGCAAAGCCGTTGAACTGAATCAGGACAAGCAATCCCACAAGCGCCTGCCCGACGAGAAACAGCTTTGCTTCAAAGCGGGTCACGCGTCCCGAGGGCAGCGGTCGCGAACGGGTGCGCGCCACCTCGTTGTCGATGTCGTGATCGACCAGATCGTTATAGGTGCAGCCGGCGCCGCGCATGGCTATGGCACCGATGACGAAGAGCACCAGATGAAAGACGAACAGCGGAATTGAGAGCTCGCCGTTCCCGGCGGCGACGTTGGCTGCCAAGGCAGACGACCACAAACAGGGCCACATCAGCAGTTGCCAGCCGATCGGGCGATCCCAGCGGGCAAGCTGCGCATAAGGCCATGCAGGACGCGGGAGGACCCGGTAGACCCAGTTGCCCGAGGGCGCATCCGCGACCCTGCCGCTCAAGTGATCCGCATTGCTCATGGCCGCTTCTACAGGGGGCGGAATGGGCCGGTCAAGCAATCCCGACCGGCCGACGCACGCTATACGGCGATCTTGTCCAGCGGGATGCGCCGCTC
>DASUPM010000211.1:0-4487 GCA_036281095.1 Pseudorhizobium sp. | reverse complement strand
AACGGTGCCACGGCCGGATCTTCCGGCGCCACCGCAGCGAAAGTCCGGAGTTCGGCGGCAAACGGCCCGCCGCGATCTGCTGCCGCCTTGAGAGCTGCGGCCGCAACCGCGCGGGCGGCAACTTCCTCCGCTCCGGGCTCGTTCAGCGCCGTCTCGACAGCCTCCAGCCGCTGCTGCAACTGATCGAGCCGGCCGGCGCTGTCGCCGGAAGCACTCTCCGCCGCCTCGCGCACAGCTGCCAATTCCTGCTCGAGCGCGGAAAGCCGGTCGCCGGCGCCGCTTTCGGCGCTTTCTGCGACGGCGGCCTCCAGTGTTTCAAGCCGCCCCTGCAGTTCCGGGTCGGGGGCAGGTCGCTGCCCAAGCGCCTGGACCTGCTGGCGGAGGGCTGCAATCTCCTCGGCGGTGCCCGATCCGGCCGATCCGTTCGGCAGGAAGCCGGCGTATTGCATGCTGCCGGCCAAGGCCAGCGCAACGAGGCCGCCGAAGATGCCGGCGGCGATGAGCGTGGATGCAGATGCGCCTCCCCGTGTCGCAGACGGCGTCGCCGGAGGGGGAGGAGGTGGTGGACTTTTCTCTGCGTCGGTGGTCCGGGAGTCGATCGCCGCTTCTTCCGGAACAGGCTCGGAGGAAGGTATTTCCTTAGCTGACGAGGCTTCGCTGTCCGCCGCGAGCAGCGCCTCGTTGGATGCTGTTTCCGGTTCGGCTGGGGGACCTTCGTCCGCTGCTGCGGATACGGGTTCGTCTTCGATCTCGACCCGTCTTTCCTCGGGGCTCACCGGCGGGTCGTCGCTATCGTTACTGCGGATGGGCTGCGCAACCGTCTCCGTGTCGGCGGCCGTCGCGTCGATCGTCAACGGCTCCTTCTTCGACTTCGCGCGGCGGGGCGGCTTATCCGTGACCATCGAGACCTCGTTCCTGCAGCTTCACATGCCGAAACTAGTGATGCATGCCGGTGATGGAAAGGGGCCAGAGGCAATTTGCAGGGATGCGGGACCAAGTGGCCAGGCTAAAGGAGCGCGAACAGGCTGTCTTCGTCCGGGCTCCGCGCTATCCGGATATTTGGTCGCAGGGAGACGGGCACTTCATCTGCCACGTTTTCGCTCAGGCAAAGGATCCGCGACCGTCGGACATTGGGCAGGCTTTCGGGGGAAAGGGACAGTCCGAAGAACACTCTGGCCGTCTGGCGTGAATAGAGAAGGATCGCCTGCAGGGGCAGCGTTTGCAAGGCGGCTGAAATCGCGTCTTCCGGGATAGGGAGCGGCGTCATCGTATAGCTCGTCACGGCCGTCAGCGGAATGGCGCGGGCCGCCAGCCCTTCTTCGAAAACAGGAGAGCGGGGGGTTCCCGCGAGGTAGAGAAGCGGGTGCCGGGACGTCAGCGTCCGGAGCCGCTCGCTGAAGGCATCGACCATGCTTGCACCGGTTCCCTCCGCGGCTTCGACCGAGCGAAAGCCCGCCGCGCGTGCGGCCGCAGCCGTCGCCTCCCCCACCGCAAACACAGGAGCGTCCAGGTGGGGAGCGAGCTCGTCGCCCAGGATTTCCAGCACCCTCACCGCTTCGGCGCTGGTGATGGCGAGGGCGGCATGCGGTCGCTGCAATGCCTCACGGACTGCTTCCGCGTGGTGATGGGCCTCCATCAGCGGCAGGATGACGGTCTCGTGACCCAGCGACTTCAGGCGCGTGGCAGTTCGTCGGGAGGCATTCTCGGGCCGCGTAACAAGGACGCGCACGGCGTCAGCTCCAGCTCTCGAAGAAGCCGGGGCCTGCGGCCGTGCGAACGCGCTCCCCGGCCTGCCTTCCGAGGGCTTCAGCCTCGGACCGGGCTCCTTCCGTCTCGACCGAGTACTCCTGCCGTCCATCCGGGGTCAGGATCAGCCCGGAGAAGCGGAGATTGCCGCCGTCGCAGAGGGCGTAGCCGGCGATCGGCGTTCGGCAGGAGCCGTCGAGGGCCATCAGGAAGGCACGTTCGCAGCTGACGGCGTCGAAGGTGGAACGATCGTTCACCGGTTCCAGCAGCGCGTCGATCCGCTTGTCGCCGATCCGGCTCTCGATGCAGATCGCGCCCTGAGCCGGCGCAGGTGGGAACTCGACGGGATCGAGAAGTTCGGTGACGACCTCTTCCCGCGCCAATCGCTTCAAACCGGCGAAAGCAAGCAGCGTGGCGTCCACATGGCCTTCGTCGAGCTTGCGCAGACGCGTGCCGACGGAGCCGCGGAATATCGTCACCTGAAGGTCCGGACGGATGCGGCGCACCAGCGCCTGACGGCGCAGCGAGGCGGTGCCGACGATCGCGCCATCGGGAAGAGCGGTCAGACTTGGAGCGGTCCGGCCGATCAAGGCATCGCGGATATCTTCGCGCGGGAGGTAGGCGGAGATGTGCAGTCCTTCCGGCAGGACCGTCGGCATGTCCTTGGAAGAGTGAACAGCGAAGTCGAGGTCACCCGATGCCAGTTGCTCTTCCAGTTCCAGCGTGAACAGGCCCTTGCCGCCGATTTCGCTGAGCGGCCGATCGACGACGCGGTCGCCGGTGGTGGACAGCACGACGATCTCGAACATCTCCTCGGGCAGGCCGTGAGCGGCCATCAGCCGGGCCCGTGTTTCCGCCGCCTGAGCCAGCGCGAGCGGGCTGCCGCGCGTGCCGATCCGGAAAGGTTTTGTTTGCATCCGCTTTCGTCCATGTTAACCGGAGGCCTTGGTAACCGGCTTTGTCCTACCCCGCAATCAACGATAGGCTCATGGCGACCTTTCTTCGCATCCTCGGCATCGAAACAAGCTGTGACGAAACCGCGGCTGCCGTCGTAATGCGCCATGCCGACGGCCGTGGCGAGATCCTCTCCGACGTCGTGTTCTCGCAACTGGACGAACACAGCGCTTTCGGCGGTGTCGTCCCGGAAATCGCGGCGCGGGCCCATGTCGAAGCGCTGGACGGCCTGATCGAGGAGGCGCTGCAGCGGGCCGGGGTGCCGCTGTCGCAGATCGATGGGGTGGCCGCCACCTCCGGACCCGGCCTTATCGGCGGGCTTATCGTCGGCCTGATGACCGGCAAGGCCATCGCGCGCGCGGCCGGCAAGCCCCTTTTCGCCGTCAATCATCTGGAAGGTCACGCATTGACGGCGCGGCTGACCGATGGCCTTGAGTTTCCCTATCTGATGCTGCTCGTATCCGGCGGCCATACCCAACTGGTCCTGGTGCGCGGCGTCGGCGACTACGAGCGGTGGGGCACGACGATCGACGATGCATTGGGTGAGGCCTTCGACAAGACGGCCAAGCTTCTCGGGCTCCCCTATCCCGGTGGGCCGGCGGTGGAGCGGGCGGCGCTGGACGGAGATCCGGACCGCTTCAAGCTGCCGCGGCCGCTCGTCGGAGAGGCGCGGCTGGACTTCTCCTTTTCCGGCCTGAAGACGGCCGTGCGCCAGGCGGCGACCGAGATCGCTCCACTCAGCGATCAGGACGTGGCGGATATCTGCGCGTCGTTCCAGAAAGCGATATCGCGAACGCTGAGAGATCGCATCGGTCGGGGGCTGGCCCGATTTTCCGAAGAGTTCGCCGCACTGGATGCCAAGCCGGCACTGGTGGTGGCCGGCGGCGTCGCCGCGAACCAGGAAATCCGCCTGACATTGCAGACGCTTTGCATGGAACACGGCTTTCGGTTCATCGCTCCGCCTCTCCGGTTGTGCACGGACAATGCAGCCATGATCGCCTGGGCTGGATTGGAGCGGATGGCGGAAGATCTCCCGCCGGACCCGCTCGATGTCCAGCCGCGGTCGCGCTGGCCGCTCGACAGCAGCGCCCAGACCCTGCTCGGCTCGGGCAAACGGGGGGCCAAAGCATGAGCGAAACGAAGAACATCGTCTTCATCGGCGCGGGGGCATTCGGAACCGCGTTGGCAGCCGTCACGGCGCTGCAGGGCGACCTGAGGGTGACGCTGATCGGCCGCAACCCGGCGATGATGAGCGACCTGCGCGACCTGCGGTCGCATGACGGCGCTCTTCCCGGCGTGCCGCTGCCGGATGCCCTCGAATTCTCTGCCGAACCGGATGCCATCGCGGATGCCGCCATCGTGCTCTTTGCGATGCCGTCGCAGGCGCAGGCCGATGCCGCCCGCCACTACGGACCGTATCTGACCGGCGACGCTGTGGTGGTCACCTGCGCCAAGGGGCTGGACCGGGCGGCCGGCGCTCTTCTGACGGAAGTCCTCGAGACGGCGCTGCACGGGCGGCCTGTGGCTGCCTTGAGCGGTCCGGGCTTTGCCGCCGATATCGCCCGCGGCCTGCCGACGGCCATGACGATCGCGTCACGCGATGCGGAGCTTTCTGAGCGGCTTGCCCAGGCGCTTTCGACGCCGACCTTCCGGCTTTATGCGTCCTCCGATCCGATCGGCGTCCAGCTCGGTGGAGCGTTGAAGAACGTGCTCGCCATCGCCTGCGGGATCGTGGAGGGAGCGGGCCTCGGGGAATCTGCGCGGGCGGCGCTCATCTCGCGCGGCCT
>DASUPM010000210.1:0-2894 GCA_036281095.1 Pseudorhizobium sp. | reverse complement strand
CGATCGCGGAGAACATCTTCCTGTCCAACCCGCCGTCGCGCTTCGGCGTGATCGACCGTTCAGCCGTCCACGAGCGCACCAAGGCACTGCTCGCCAAGGTCGGGCTCGACGAAGCGCCGGACACCCTGATCACCAATATCGGCGTCGGCAAGCAGCAGCTCGTGGAGATCGCGAAGGCGTTGTCAAAGGACGTGCGCCTGCTGATCCTTGACGAGCCGACGGCCAGCCTGAACGAAAGAGACAGTGCCGCGCTGCTCGAACTCCTCAAGGAATTCCGCGCGCACGGAATCACGTCGATCCTGATATCGCACAAGCTGAACGAGATTTCCGCCGTCGCCGACCGCATCACCGTACTGCGTGACGGGCATACGGTCGGCACGCTGGATTGTCATGAAGGCGTCGTCGAGGAAGACGAGATCATCCGCCGGATGGTCGACCGTGACATGGAAAGCCGTTATCCGAAGCGGGAGCCGAAGATCGGTGAGGTGATCTTCGAGGTCAGCAACTGGTCGGTCTACCATCCGCAGCACTCCGAACGGCAGGTCGTCAAGAATGTCTCGATGGCTGTGAGGGCCGGCGAGGTGGTTGGCATTTCGGGCCTCATGGGGGCAGGCCGTACCGAGTTCGCGATGAGCGTCTTCGGACGATCCTGGGGGCGCGACATCTCCGGCAGCGTTCGCGTCCACGGCAAGGAAGCCGATCTCTCCGACGTGCATCGTGCGATCAAGGCCGGCCTTGCCTATGTCACTGAAGACCGGAAACAGTTGGGTCTCATCCTGCAGGAGGACATCCGCAAGAACGTCTCCCTGGCCCATCTCGGGGGCGTCTCCTCTGCCGGAGTGATCGACGACATCCGCGAGATGAAGGTGGCGCAGGAGTTCCGCGGCCGGATGCGGATCCGAAGCCACAACGTCTATCAGGAAACGGGCAAGCTATCGGGCGGCAACCAGCAGAAGGTGGTGCTGTCGAAATGGCTCTTCACCGATCCGGACGTGCTGATCCTCGACGAGCCCACGCGCGGCATCGATGTCGGCGCGAAGTACGAGATCTATTCGATCATCAACGAGTTGGCGGATGCCGGGAAGGCTGTCATCGTGATTTCGTCGGAAATGCCGGAATTGATCGGCATATGCGACAGGATCATGGTGATGCACGAAGGTGAGTTCGTCGGCGAGGTGGCCGGAGAGGAGGCCACCCAGGAAAATATCATGCGTGCGATCATGCGCCGCAAAGTGAGGGAAGAATGAGCAACCCGACCAATACCATCGCTGCCCCACGGCGCGGAACCGGCTTCTGGAAGGAAAACCTTCGCGAGTACGGCATGATGATGTCACTGCTGGCGATCGTCATGTTCTTCTATTTCGCCACGGGCGGCGTCATCCTGAAGCCGCTCAACGTCACCAACATCATCCTGCAGAACAGCTATATCGTCATCATGGCGCTCGGCATGCTGATGGTAATCGTCACCGGCCACATCGACCTGTCCGTCGGGTCTGTGGCAGGCTTCACCGGCGCGGTCGCGGCGGTGCTGATGGTCCAGTACGACATCAACTTCGTCGTCGCCGGCCTTCTCTGCCTGGCGCTTGGAGGGCTCATCGGAGCGGTTCAGGGGTTCTGGGTCGCCTATTTCAAGATCCCGTCCTTCATCGTTACGCTCGCCGGCATGCTGGTCTTTCGCGGACTGATGATCGCGGTGCTGAGCGGCCGCTCCATCGGTCCGTTCGACCCGCTGTTCCAGAAGCTGTCTTCCGGCTACATTCCCGAACTGGTGACATCGGCAAACGACGTCTACGTGACGTCGCTGATGCTCGGGCTCGCGCTCGCCTTGCTGCTGGTCTGGCAGAACTTCAAGAGCCGCTCTAGACGCGTATCCCATGACGTGGAGACGGAGCCCTTCGGCTTCTTCCTGGCGAAGAACCTGGTGATGTTCGCCGTCGTCGGCTACATCGCCTTCCTTATCGCCTCCCATCGCGGCATGCCGAACGTCCTCATCATCATGGCTCTGCTGATCGGCGCCTATGCCTTCTTCACCAACCGCACAATCCTCGGCAGGCAGATCTATGCCGTGGGCGGCAACGAGAAGGCGGCAGCGCTTTCCGGCATCAAGACCGCGCGGCTGACCTTCTTCACCTTCGTCAACATGGGCGTTCTTGCCGCGCTCGCCGGCCTCGTCTTCGCCGCCCGCCTGAACACCGCGACGCCGAAGGCCGGCATCGGCTTCGAGCTCGACGTCATCGCCGCCTGTTTCATCGGCGGGGCTTCCGCCTATGGCGGTGTAGGCAAGGTGACGGGTGCGGTGATCGGGGCCTTCATCATGGGTGTGATGAACAACGGGATGTCCATCCTCGGCATCGGGATCGACTATCAGCAGGTGATCAAGGGCCTCGTGCTTCTCGGCGCCGTCTGCGTCGACGTCTATAATCAGCGTCGCTGATCGCACTCGGGTTCTTACCGTCAGGAGGTCCGTCCCATCCACTGGGCGGACCTTCTGCGTTCAGCCTTTGGTCCCTGGAACTGCACCTGCCGCCGAGCGTTCGCCTGTCTCCACGGGAGGAAGACGATGTCGAATGAGCTGAAATTCGAATGGCTGGCCCGATTCGGCTATGCGGCCCGCGGCATCGTCTACATGCTGGTCGGCGGCATGGCCCTTCTTTCGAGCTTCGGGGGCGGTCAGGCGGATCAGCAATCGGCCCTGCAGGTCGTGCTGGAACAGCCCTTCGGCTGGATCTGGCTCGGTCTGATCGGGCTCGGACTGATCGGCTTCATCGTGTGGCGGCTGGCTCAGGCGATCCTCAATGCCGATCGTCACGAAGACGATGCAAAAGGCTATCTCGTGCGGGCCGCCATGTTCGTCAGCGCCGCCACCTATACGGGTCTGGCGTCCTATGCGATCG
>DASUPM010000209.1:0-2950 GCA_036281095.1 Pseudorhizobium sp. | reverse complement strand
GACGTAACGCTGAAAACGGTCATGACCAGCGGCTTCCTGGCCGAGATGGCGAAGATCGGGGGCGGGCCGGTGCGGCTACTTTCCGACATTTCGCAATTCTATATCGAATTCTACCGACACCGCGTGGGCGACGGAATGGTCGTGCACGACAGCTGTGCCTGCGTGTATCTGGTGGCACCGGAGCTCTTCACGACCCGCAGCGGCCCGATTCGCGTCGTCTGCGGCGGGATCGCGGACGGCCAGACGATCCAGAAACCCGACGGCCGTGCCTTTCCCCCTGGCCACTGGGACGGCCACCCCAGTCAGCTGGCATGCACGGATGTGGAAGGGAATCGTGTTTTGGAGATCATTCGCGCCGCCATTGCCGAGGGGCGGGCGGTTTAGTCACCGCCCGAGAAAGACGGGACGGCAGGGGTTTCAGTCATTGCCCGCCGCGGCGGCAAGCCTATCCAGATCCGGCACCGTCACATGCCGGTTGTTTTCGATCTGAATGATGCCGTCCTTGCGGAGCTTGGTCATCTGGCGGCTGACCGTCTCGATCGTCAATCCGAGAAAATCCGCGATGTCGGCGCGCGATAACGGCAGGTCAAAGACGCTGCTGTCTCCGGCTTCCGGCTCGCTGTGACTGGCGATGAGCGAGAGGAAGCTGGCGACCTTCTCCCGTGCGGTCTTGCGCCCGAGCGTCAGCATCCAGTCGCGTGCTTCGTCGAGTTCCTTGAGGGCTTGGCTGTGCAGTTGGTGCTCGAGCTGCGGCGTCGCCGCGATCAGCCGCTCCAGGGTCCGCCGGGGAAAGATGCAGATCTCCGTGTCCGTCGCGGCCTCCGCCGCCATCCGGCTCTCGCCGGTGAAGGGACGGCCCATGAAGTCGGGCGCGAACTGAAGGCCGACGATCTGCTGCCGGCCGTCAGCCATTACCTTGGACAGCTTCACCACGCCCTTGAGAATGTTGCTGTAGGACGAAACGCTTTCGCCCTGGCCGATGAACGAGCTGCCGGCCTCGATCCTGCGGCGAGTCGAATGTCTGGTGAGTTCGGCCAGTTGGGCGGGCTCCAGCACGGAACATACACCGCCGTGACGGGCCTCACAGGAACGACAGACCGCCGGTAAGTCCGGATTGTGCAGGTCTCTGTTGAGCATGTCCATGGTGATTGTTCCAATTGCGCCGCTGCGGATGGTTTGATTTTCGTCAATTCGAGCGGGCGCGAATTGATCTGGGTCAACATGGGTAAAATCCGTCTGCTCGAGACGGACGAAAGGGCAGTGCCGGCGAAGGTGGCCGATGACAAGATCACGCGGTTCTGTCCCGCCGCATATCTTACCCGAAACGCTGCAGTTCAGCCTCCCGATACGCTGCGACATAAATGCGCGACGGCTGGACCGGCGGTTCCAGGCGGGAAAATCGCTCGAAGCGACCAGGCGGCGAAGCCTCGCTGCGGCCCGATCGCTGTTTGAGCAACAGTTGGTGCGCAATCGATCCACGCTGGAACACGGGGATTGGCATTTGCCTGCGTTTTCCCTATGTGGGACGCTGAATCCATATTTCAGAGGACATTGGCGTGACCGCTACATTCGACAAAGTTGCCGACATTATTGCTGAAACGAGCGAGATCGACCGCGAGACGATCACGCCGGAAAGCCACACCATCGACGACCTCGGCATCGACAGCCTCGACTTCCTCGACATCGTGTTTGCGATCGACAAGGAGTTCGGCATAAAGATTCCGCTCGAGCAGTGGACGCAGGAAGTCAACGAAGGCAAGGTTTCGACGGAAGAGTATTTTGTCCTGAAGAACCTCTGCGCCAAAATTGATGAACTGAGGGCGGCGAAGGGCTGAAAAGCCCTTTCCCAAACGTAGATGCTGCTTGAATATTTCCAGATGATCGACCGGGTGGAGAGTGTCGATCTTCCCGGCAAACTGCTGAAAGCACGGTCGGTCGTTCCGGCGAAAAGCCCGGTTTTCGAGGGCCATTTCCCGGGCATGCCGCTGGTTCCCGGCGTTCTCCTGATCGAGACGATGGCACAGGCGTCGGGAATGCTCGTGCTTGCCGCGACGGAATTTGCCGCGATGCCGTTCCTGATGTCGGTGGACGGCGCCAAGATGCGCTCCTTCGTGGAGCCGGAAGCCGTGCTCGACATCGAGGCGTTTCTGGAGCATGAGGGATCCGGCTATGCCGTCACCAAGGCGAAGATCGCCTCGGGCGGCAAGAAGGTTTGTGACGCGCAGTTGAAGCTGCGGACCATGCCGTTCAGCGAAGTGCCGCTCGCTGACATCGTCCGCAAGCGTGCAGCAGAAGTCGGGCTCATGGACGCGCTTCAAGCTGGCGCGTGAACGCCGTGCAATGAGGACAGGATGAGCAAGTCTGACAATGATGTCGTGATCACCGGGATCGGGATCGTCACCTGCCACGGCGTCGGCAAGGAGCCGCATGTGGCGCTCCTGTCGGCGGGAGAGGCGATGCCTCCGGATGTCGAGATCGAGCGGTTCAAGCCATATCCCGTGCACCCGATGCCGGAGATCGACTGGTCCGCGCAGATCCCGAAGCGCGGCGACCAGCGCCAGATGGAGAACTGGCAGCGCCTCGGCGTGTTCGCCGCCGGTCTGGCGCTCGATGATGCCGGGCTCAAGGAGGACGCGGAAGCCTGCGCGTCGATGGATATGATCGTGGCCGCCGGCGGCGGCGAGCGCGATATCAAGGTAGACTCGTTGATCGTCGACGAAGCGCTGAAGCGCAACGACCGCGAGACGCTTCTCAACGAAAAGCTGACCACCGAACTGCGCCCGACGCTGTTCCTTGCGCAGCTCTCCAATCTGCTCGCCGGCAATATCTCGATCGTCCACAAGGTCACCGGCTCTTCGCGGACCTTCATGGGCGAGGAGGCGGCCGGCATTTCGGCCGTCGAGACGGCCTATCATCGCATCAGGTCCGGGCAGTCGACGCATTCGCTGGT
>DASUPM010000208.1:0-3283 GCA_036281095.1 Pseudorhizobium sp. | reverse complement strand
GGTCCCGGGTCTCAGCCAGTTCGTCTGATCCTATCATCCATTCTATGGAGCCGCCGAACCCGTCGGCGGCTTTCCTACTTCTTGGCCAGCCAGTCGCGAAGCGCCGAATTGATCCGTGACTGCCAGCCGGGGCCTTGGGTGCGAAAGCGCTCCAGCACGTCCGCATCGAGTCGGATGGTGGTGGAGACCTTTGTTCGCGCGCTTTTCGGACGCCCGCGCAAGACAGGTGCGATCGCGAGCTTTTCTGCCCAGGGGCTTTCCGTCAGATCCGGGGCATCGTCCTCATTGATCAGCGAGTCTGGGTCCAAAGGTCTTTTGCTCTCTGTCATTGGCTTTCCTCATGCTGATGATCCGCTGGTCTGCTCCACGCTCTGTCCAGACGATTACGACCATGCGCTCGTCTAGGTGGCCCCGGTGAAGTAGCGTGTTTCCCCGTAGTCGAACCGATCATCCTCCACGGTAAGATGTGGCCCGTCGAAAACCTGCCCAGCCGCCGCGAAATCCAATCCTCGCTGTTGGAGTGAGGAAAGTCGTTTCGACGGATCGAAGATGATCGCCATTATTGTTACTACAAAAAATAGTTACTGACCAGCCATTCTTGTCGTGGAATGCTGATGCAGCAAGAGGTGATGCAGCAAGAGATCACGTAGGTCACGTCTCTCCCATACGCGGGCGCGACCCCGCCTTGCCACGCGGCCAGCCCCGGCCCGCGAGGGGCCTCAATCCCACTCCGGCGCCAGATGTCCCGGATTGACGATGCGGCCGTCGGGGCGGGCGAGCTTGTGGATCTCCGCCATCTCTCCGTCGCCGAGCGCGAAGTCGAAAATGTCGAAGTTCTCCGGGAGCCGGCTCACGTTGGCGGTCTTCGACAGCGCGATCACGTCCTTCTGCTGCACGGCCCAGCGGAGCGCCACCTGTGCAGCGGTCTTGCCGTGCCGGGAGCCGATCTCCTTCAGCAGCGAATCCTGCGGCACCTTGCCGTCCGCCATCAGGTAATAGGCGGTGACCGACATGCCGGTCTTCCGCGCTTCGTCGATCACCTTCGTCTGGTCGAGATAGGGATGGTATTCCACCTGGTTGGTCACGATCGGCGCATCCGAAAGCGAAACCGCCTCCGCCATCAGCGCGGTCGAGAAGTTCGAGACGCCGATATTCTTCACCTTGCCGGCCTGCCGCAACGCGTTGAGGGCGCCGATCCGGTCGGCGAGCGGCATCTCGCTCTGCGGCCAGTGGAGCAGCAGCAGGTCGACATGATCCGTCTTCAGCTTGGCGAGGCTCTCGTCGACCGACGCGATGAAGGCATCGTGCCCCACCCGGTCCACCCATACCTTGGTGGTCAGGAAGATGTCGGCCCGGGGGATGCCCGACTTGGCGATCACCTCGCCGACGGCCGCCTCGTTCTTGTAGATCTGGGCGGTATCGACATGGCGGAAACCGAGCTTCAGGGCTTCCGGCAGAACACGGAGAACATCCTCGTCCGGCATCCGGAAAGTGCCGAAGCCGAGGGCCGGAATATTGGCGCCGTTCGCGCTGACTGAGTGCATGGTATAGCTCCTTTGAAAATATGGACCCGGTGCTCGGCCGGACCTGAAAGAGGCCCCTTCTACATGGGCCGGGCCACGGCCGGTTCAACCGGGACGGTCACCTATCCCGCAAGCGGCGGATCGAGGCGGGCGAAGCCCTCCTGCCGCCGATAGGGGAAATGCGGATAGGGTGCGGTCACCGCACTTGCAGCATCGAGACGGCGCATCTGGTCGTCCGTCAGCGACCAGCCGACGGCGCCGAGGTTCTGCCGGAGCTGTTCCTCGTTTCGGGCGCCGATGATGACCGACGATACGGTGGGGCGCCGGGTCAGCCAGTTGATCGCCACCTGCGGCACCGTCTTGCCGGCCTCGTCGGCGATCGACTGCAGCACGTCGACGACGCGGTAGAGAAGCTCGTCATCGACCGGCGGCCCGAACGCTGCCGTCTCATGGAGCCGGCTGCCGGCCGGGATGGGAGCGCCGCGGCTGATCTTGCCGGTCAGCCGTCCCCAGCCGAGCGGGCTCCAGACCAGCGCGCCCAGCCCCTGATCCTGTCCGAGAGGCATCAGGTCCCATTCGTAGTCGCGCCCGACGAGCGAATAATAGACCTGATTGGCCACGTAGCGCGTCCAGCCGTGACGCTCGGCGGCCGCAAGCGACTTCATGATCTGCCAGCCGGCAAAGTTCGAGACGCCGATATAGCGCAGCTTTCCGTCCTTCACGAGTTGGTCGAGCGTCGACAGGACCTCCTCGACGGGCGTAGAGGCGTCGAAGGCATGAAGCTGGAAGATGTCGATGCGGTCGGTCCCGAGCCTTCTCAATGCCGCCTCCACCGAACGGATCAGGCGATGGCGCGACGAGCCCCGGTCGTTCGGGCCGTCCCCCGTAGGCAGGCTTGCCTTGGTGGAGACCAGCACGGCCTCGCGCCGGCCCTTGATCGCCTGGCCGAGCACCTCTTCCGAGGCGCCGTCCGAATAGACGTCGGCCGTATCGAACAGGGTGACGCCGGCATCGAGGCAGATATCGACGAGGCGGCGGGCCTCCTCCACATCCGTCGTGCCCCAGGGGCTGAAGAGCGGGCCGGAGCCGCCGAAGGTGCCGGCGCCGAAGCTCAGGAGCGGGACCTTCAGGCCGGATTTTCCAAGGTTGCGGTATTCCATGATCGCGGTTCTCCCGGGTTTCGGATTGCGGTTTCAGATTGCAGTGGTTGCGGCTTCGTCCTGGCGGCGCTCGCCCTGCATCGCGACAAGGGCGACGACGATGGCGGCGGCAGGAAACATGGCGGACACGAGCGGCACGAATGCCAGTCCGGGGCCGTGCTCGATGGCAAGGCCGCCGACCCATGCGCCGAGGGCATTGCCGAGGTTGAACGCGGCGATGTTGAAGCTCGACGCAAGCTGTTCGCCGGCCCCTTCGGTCTTGCCCAGCACCCACATCTGCAGCGGTGCGACGGTCGCGAAGGCAGTGACGCCGAGCAGTCCGACGAAGACCACGGCCAGGACGGGGTTCTGGAAGCCTGCGGGCATCAGCAGGAGCGTCAGGCCGAGCAGCGTCAGCGTGCCGAGGACCGTCAGCCGCAGATTGCGGTCCGCCAGCCTTCCGCCGAGCAGGTTGCCTGCGATCAGTCCGATGCCGAAGACCAGCAGGACCGGCGAGACCGAGGTGTCCGCCAAGCCGGCGACCCGGGTGAGAAGCGGTGCGATATAGGTGAACACGCCGAAGACGCCGGCATAGCCGAGGACGGTGGTCAATAGTCCGAG
>DASUPM010000207.1:0-11871 GCA_036281095.1 Pseudorhizobium sp. | reverse complement strand
GAGGTCTTCCAAGGGACAGCCGTCCTGCGAGGCTGTCACCACGTCGTAGCCGAAGGGGTCGCCCGGTCCGCCGTCGTCCGTTTCGTAAGCAGGTCTTTTCGACGCCTGCAGATAAGCCGACTGGAACCTCGGGCTGAAGAGACGGCCCAATGGCTCCGGGGCGAAGATGTAGCTCCATTCGCTGTCCGCACTTTCCCAGTTCCGGACGGTGATGTCCATGACCGCACGAACCGGGTCGGTGGCGTCCGCAGCCGAAACGGTGCTTGCGGCGAAAACAAAGGCCGCGGCGAAGGAGAAAAACCGCATGGACGGATCCGAAACAAGGGTGAGGCAGGGCGTCGCGAGATTAGCCGGACCGCCAGGTTTGGCAATGACGAAATGCGAAGCGGGGCATGCCGAACAAATGCTGGATCCGGCGCGTGTATGGCTTTGCGTTCCGGGCCGTCGATGCTATAGCCGAGCCCATTCGTGTGCAATCCGCCGGGAGGACCGGCCAGTGTCGAAGAGGAATCCATGAACAAGATCAAGGTAGCCAATCCGGTCGTCGATCTGGACGGCGACGAGATGACCCGCATCATCTGGCAGCTCATCAAGGACAAGCTGATCCTGCCCTATCTTGATCTGGACATCGAATATTACGACCTGTCGGTTGAGAACCGCGATGCGACCAACGACCAGGTGACGGTGGACGCGGCCCACGCAATCAAGAAGCATGGCGTCGGCATCAAGTGCGCCACGATCACCCCCGACGAGGGCCGCGTGGAGGAGTTCGGCCTGAAGAAGATGTGGAAGAGCCCCAACGGGACGATCCGCAACATCCTCGGCGGCGTCATCTTCCGCGAACCGATCATCATGAAGAACGTGCCCCGCCTGGTGCCGGGCTGGACGCAGCCGATCATCGTCGGCCGCCATGCCTTCGGCGACCAGTACCGCGCCACCGACTTCAAGTTCCCGGGCAAGGGCAAGCTGTCGATCAAGTTCGTCGGCGAGGACGGCCAGACGATCGAGCACGACGTCTTCGACGCGCCGTCCGCCGGCGTCGCCATGGCGATGTACAACCTGGACGATTCGATCCGCGACTTTGCCCGCGCCTCGTTCAACTACGCGCTCCAGCGCGGCGTCCCCTGCTACCTGTCGACCAAGAACACCATCCTCAAGGTCTATGACGGCCGCTTCAAGGACATCTTCCAGGAAGTCTTCGACGCCGAGTTCAAGGCCGACTACGAGGCCAAGAAGATCTGGTACGAACATCGCCTGATCGACGACATGGTCGCTTCCGCGCTGAAGTGGTCCGGCGGCTATGTCTGGGCCTGCAAGAACTACGACGGCGACGTCCAGTCCGACATCGTCGCCCAGGGCTTCGGCTCGCTCGGCCTGATGACCTCCGTGCTGATGACGCCGGACGGCAAGACGGTCGAGGCGGAAGCCGCCCACGGCACCGTCACCCGCCATTACCGCCAGCACCAGAAGGGCCAGGAGACCTCGACCAACTCGATCGCCTCGATCTTCGCCTGGACCCGGGGCCTTGCCCACCGCGCCAAGCTCGACGGCAATGCCGAACTCGCAACCTTCGCAGCGACGCTCGAAAAGGTCTGCATCGACACCGTCGAGAGCGGCTCCATGACAAAGGACCTCGCCCTCCTCATCGGGCCGGACCAGCCATGGCTCTCGACGACGGCGTTCCTCGACAAGATCGACGAGAACCTCAAGAAGGCAATGGCTGCCTGAGGCAGCCGGAGCGGCGTAATATCAAACGGCGGGAAGCAATTCCCGCCGTTTCTTTTTACAAGGGCTGTCTGGCGTGTCACCATCCTGAGACATCGACGCGGTAGCCGTACAATTCGGTGGAGCGAATTGATTTTCCGTTCAGGCAGCGATAGAACATACAGGGAACGATAGGGAGAGAAGCATGACCGACGATCTGATCCTTTACACCAACCCGATGTCGCGCGGCCGCATAGCGCGGTGGATGCTGGAGGAAGTCGGAGCGCCCTATCGCCGGGAGATCCTGAGCTTCGGTGGCACGATGAAGGACGAGAGCTATCTTGGCGTCAACCCCATGGGAAAAGTCCCGACGGTGGTTCACGGGAACAAGATCGTCACGGAATGTGCGGCAATCTGCGCCTATCTGGCCGATGCCTTCCCCCAGGCCGGCCTTGCGCCGCCGCCGAGAGACCGCGCGGAATACTACCGGTGGCTGTTCTTCGTCGCAGGTCCCCTCGAGGCGGCCGTCAGCAACCGCGCGCTCGGTTTCCAGGTGCCGGAGGATCGCCGCAGGATGATCGGCTATGGCAGCTATGAAGACGTCCTCGGCACCCTGGAGAAGGCGGTGTCAGCCAACGCCTATATCGCCGCCGATCATTTCACGGCTGCCGACCTCTATGTCGGCGCGCACCTCTCCTGGGGGCTGAGCTTCGGCTCGATCGAGGACCGGCCGGCATTCCGCGATTATATGGAGCGCATGACAACGCGCCCGGCGGCCGTCCGCGCCAATGAACTGGACGATGCGGACATGAAGGAGGTGCAGGCCGGCTGAAGCACGGGTGACGGCCGGAGGAACGGATCTGTTCCTGACTCAGGCGGCCAGCCCCGGCGCCTCGTAGCCGGTCCGCTCGACATATTCCCGGTAGCCGCCGTCGTAGCGGTGGACACCATCTGCCGAGATCTCCAGGACCCGGTTGGAAAGCTCGGACAGGAAATGGCGATCGTGGCTGACAAAGAGCATGGTGCCCTCGTAGTCGGAGAGCGCCCTGATCAGCATTTCCTTCGTGTCGAGATCGAGATGGTTGGTGGGCTCGTCGAGGACGAGGAAGTTCGGCGGGTCGAACAGCATGGCCGCCATCACAAGCCGGGCCTTTTCACCGCCCGACAGGACCCGGCACTTCTTCTCCACATCGTCACCGGAAAAGCCGAAACAGCCAGCCAGCGTGCGGAGAGCGCCCTGCCCCGCCCTCGGGAATTCCGATTCCAGCCATTCGAACACCGTCTGGTCGCCATCAAGCAGATCCATGGCATGCTGGGCAAAATAGCCCATCTTCACGCTGGCGCCGATCGTCACGGAACCCTCGTCCGGGTCGGCCGATCCGGCGATCAGCTTCAGCAGCGTCGACTTGCCTGCCCCGTTGATGCCCATGATGCACCAGCGCTCCTTGCGGCGGATCATGAAATCGAGCCCTTCATAGATCGTCCGGCTGCCATAGGCCTTGTGGACGTTCTTGAGGCTTGCAACGTCTTCGCCCGAACGGGGAGCAGGCTGGAATTCGAAGGCAACCGACTGGCGGCGGCGCGGCGGCTCCACCCGCTCGATCTTGTCGAGCTTCTTGACGCGGCTTTGCACCTGCGCGGCATGCGAGGCACGCGCCTTGAAGCGTTCGATGAACTTGATCTCCTTCGCCAGCATCGCCTGCTGGCGCTCGAACTGGGCCTGCTGCTGCTTCTCGTTCTGCGCCCGCTGCTGCTCATAGAAGCCGTAGTCGCCGGCATAGGTGTTGAGCGAGCCGGCATCGATCTCGATGATCTTGTTGACGATGCGGTTCATGAATTCTCGGTCGTGCGAGGTCATCAGCAGCGCGCCGTCGTAGTTCTTCAAGAACTGCTCGAGCCAGATCAGGCTCTCGATGTCCAGGTGGTTGGACGGTTCGTCGAGAAGCATCACGTCCGGCCGCATCAGAAGAATACGGGCGAGCGCGACGCGCATCTTCCAGCCTCCGGAGAGCTTGCCGACATCGCCGTCCATCATCTCCTGGCTGAACGAGAGGCCGGCAAGGACCTCGCGAGCGCGGCTTTCCAGCCCGTAGCCGTCGAGTTCCTCGTAGCGCGCCTGCACCTCGCCGTAACGCTCGATGATCTCGTCCATCTCGTCCATCCGGTCCGGATCGACCATCGCGGCCTCCAGTTCGCGAAGCTCGGCCGCCACCGCACTGACCGGCCCCGCACCGTTCATGACCTCGGTTACGGCGCTGACGCCCGACATCTCGCCGACATCCTGGTTAAAATAGCCGATCGTCGCGTTCTTCTCGACGGAAACCTGCCCTTCGTCCGGGATCTCCTGGCCGGTGATCATGCGAAAGAGTGTCGTCTTGCCGGCGCCGTTCGGGCCGACGAGGCCGATCTTCTCGCCGCGGTTCAAAGCGGCGGACGCCTCGATATAGAGGATGCGGTGGCTGTTCGACTTGCTGATGTTTTCTATGCGGATCATGGCGAGCGTCTTCGGCGAGGTGGCAACAAAAAAGCCGGATCGTTGTCGACCCGGCTTTTCAATTCATTTCAGATGAAGATTATTCGGCGCTGCCTTCAGCGGCCTTCTTCTTCGGAGCGGCCTTCTTCTTCGGAGCCGGAGCCTCTTCGGCGGCAGCCTCGGCAGAATCCTCTTCCTTGGCGGCAGCCTTCTTCTTCGGAGCAGCCTTCTTCTTGGCGGGCTTGTCGGAGGTTTCCTCCTCGTCCTCGGCCATCAGCTCATCCTTGGTCACCTTCTTGTCGGTGACGTTTACCTCGGCGAGCAGCTTGTCGATGACCTTCTCTTCGAAGATCGGCGCGCGCAGCGAAGCGGACGCGCCAGGCGTGTTGCGGAAGTAGTCGAGGATTTCCTTCTGCTGGCCCGGGAACTGCTGCAGCTGGGCGAAGAGCGCGCGCTGCATTTCGTCCTCGGTCACCTCGACGCCGGCCTTTTCGCCGATCTCGGAGAGGACGAGACCAAGGCGCACGCGGCGTTCGGCCAGCTTGCGGTATTCCGCCCGCGCTTCCTCTTCCGTGGTCTCCTCATCTTCGAACGTCTTGCCGGACTGGGCGAGATCGGTGTTGATCTGCCGCCAGATGTTTTCGAATTCGGCGTCGACCAGGCCCTGCGGCGCGTCGAACTTGTAGACTTCGTCGAGCTGGTCGAGGATCTGGCGCTTCACCTTCTGACGGGTGACGTTGCCGTACTGGCTCTCGATCTGGCCGCGGACGATTTCCTTGAGCTTGTCGAGCGATTCGATGCCGAGCTTGGAGGCAAGCTCGTCGTTCAGTTCCAGTTCGGCGGCCGCAGCGACGTCCTTGACGGTCACGTCGAAGGTCGCTTCCTTGCCGGCAAGGTTTGCTGCCGGATAGTCTGCCGGGAAGGTCACGGTGATGGTCTTGTCATCGCCTGCCTTCACGCCGACCAACTGGTCTTCGAAGCCCGGGATGAAGCGGCCGGAGCCGAGGACGAGTTCTGCATCTTCGGCAGCGCCGCCGTCGAAGGCTTCGCCATCGACCTTGCCCAGATAATTCATCGTGACGCGGTCGCCGTTGGCAGCCTTGCCCTTCTTGGTTTCGTAGGTGCGGGCGCTGTCGGCGATCTTGAGGATCTGCTCGTTCACTTCCTCGTCGGACACCTCGACGACCTCGCGAACGACCTTGATGCCGTCGGTCGGCTTCAGTTCGATCGGCGGGATCACTTCGTAGGCGAGCGTGAACTCGAAGTCGGCCTGAGCCGAAAGGATCTTGTCGGCCTCGGCCTCGTCCTCGGTCATGGTGATCGAAGGCTGGGTCGCCGACTTCTCGCCACGCTCGGAGAGGATCTGCGTCGGACGCTCACGGACGATCTCGTTGACGAGCTCGGCCATGATCGACTTGCCGTACATCTTCTTGAGATGCGCAACCGGCACCTTGCCGGGGCGGAAGCCGTTGATGCGGACCTTGTCCTTGGCTTCGGCCAGGCGCACGTTCATCTGCGCTTCCATGTCCTTGGCCGGGATGACAACCTTGATTTCGCGCTTCAGCCCTTCAGCGAGCGTTTCGGTAACCTGCATTTTAAAACCTTCATATCGTGGCGGCGGTGCTCAGACAGCCGTTGGTTTTCGATGAGCACGACGCCGGAACCTGAGTGACCGGCCGCGACTTCTGGAACGCTGATCTCTAGCCGATGACGGCTCCCGATCCTGCCTCCGGCGGCTCTGGTGCGGGTAGAGAGACTTGAACTCCCACGCCTTGCGGCACCAGAACCTAAATCTGGCGTGTCTACCAATTTCACCATACCCGCGCTCCAGCCGCGCAAAATCCCCGCAAGGGGCTTCGGAGCGCGCGTCTCTATATCACCCGTTTTCCCCGGCGCAAAGGGAAAATGACGGCTGTACGACACGCCGTTCCAGCCACTTTCGACACACAGGCAGCCGTCGCCGGATTAAGTTTCCGTTTACCGTTTGTGTATAAGTTAAAACTAATCTTTTCGCCCGGAACAAAGTTCGATGCGTAGTGTTCGAAGCGCGAATCGACGTTCGGTCCTCCTCTCCTCCCGGGACCGACACAAGGCCGGCGGATCTCCTCCATAACGCGCCGGCCGCAGCAACGACGCCTGCCGGCCCCTCCCCCGGCAGGCGTTGTTCATTTTCCCTTCCCAGCAGGTGGCATTCATCCCTCGATCGAGGTGGCAGTCGCCGGAATGCGCTGGCCGCATAGGTGGCATACGGCTTTTGCGCTGTTAGCTTTTCGCGCTGCAGCATATAGAGGCGCATCAGATTTAGCCGGGCCAAGCGGCTTGGCAGACGCAGACAAGGAAATGACCATGAACATTGCACGCAAGCTCAGCAACTGGCGCAAGTACCGCGAGACTGTCACGGAACTCGACCGCATGACCGATCGCGAACTGCACGACCTCGGCATCGGCCGCAGCGACATCCGCCGCGTCGCAAGGACCGCCGTCGGCTTCTGATCGGAAACATTCCGCGCCCTCCAAACGCCCGCTTGCGGGCGTTTTTTTATGCCTTCCATGAGCCCGCTGCCGGCGCTTTTTACGGCTCCGCCTTCTTCTTCATCAACCCCGTGCACATGTGCATAGCAGGAGCATATTTTTTGCACTGCACATTGCTATTATTCGCGCGTATAAGTTCCTCATCGCCGGACGGAAATCCGGTTTGTATGTTTGAGGAAACCACGATGAACCCGCTTCGCTTTGCCAAGAACTGGATCAGCTATCGCCGCACGATCAATGAACTTGGCGGCCTTTCCAACCAGGCCCTGAACGATATCGGCTTGACCCGCTACGACATCCGCCACGTCGCCGCTCGCTCCTTCCGCTAATCCGCTCCGCGGAACTGCGATACCGACGACCGTCGATTGTCTCATGGGCACCCGCCAGGGTGCCTTTTTGATTCCGGTTCCCGGACCGGCGTGTTAAGAGCGCCGCATGAGCGACAGAAATCTTTCCCCCATTCACGTCATCGGCGGCGGCCTCGCAGGATCAGAGGCTGCCTGGCAGGCCGCTGAGGCCGGTATTCCGGTGGTTCTGCACGAAATGCGCGGCGTCCGCGGCACGGACGCCCACAAGACGGACGGGCTCGCGGAACTCGTCTGTTCCAACTCCTTCCGCTCCGACGATGCCACCTCCAACGCGGTCGGCGTCATCCACGCCGAAATGCGGCTCGCCGGTTCGCTGATCATGGCCTGCGCCGACCGCAACCAGGTTCCGGCCGGAGGCGCTCTCGCCGTGGATCGCGACGGCTTTTCCGCCGCCGTGACGGAGGCGATTTCCGCCCATCCGCTGATTACCGTTTTGCGGGAAGAGGTCGCCGGCCTGCCGCCCAAGGAATGGGATCTCGCAATCATCGCGACGGGGCCCCTTACCTCGCCCGCGCTCGCCGCCGCGATACAGGCGGAAACCGGCGAGGATTCGCTCGCCTTCTTCGACGCGATCGCGCCGATCGTCTACCGGGAGTCCATCAACATGGACATCTGCTGGTACCAGTCGCGCTACGACAAGGTCGGCCCCGGGGGCACGGGCAAGGACTACATCAACTGCCCGATGGACGAGGCCCAGTACAACGCCTTTCTCGACGCCCTCATCGCCGGCGACAGCGTCGGCTTCAAGGAATGGGAGGGTACGCCCTACTTCGACGGCTGCCTGCCGATCGAGGTCATGGCCGAGCGCGGGCGCGAGACGCTGCGGCACGGCCCGATGAAGCCTATGGGCCTCACCAATGCGCACAATCCGACAGTGAAACCCTACGCAGTCGTGCAGCTTCGCCAGGACAACGCGCTCGGCACGCTCTACAACATGGTCGGCTTCCAGACGAAACTGAAATACGGCACGCAGGCGGAGATCTTCCGGATGATCCCGGGGCTGGAAAATGCCGAGTTCGCACGGCTCGGCGGGCTTCACCGCAACACCTACATCAACTCGCCGCTATTCCTGGACAAGACCCTGACACTGAAGAGCCGCCCCGGTCTGCGCTTCGCCGGTCAGGTCACCGGTTGCGAGGGTTATGTGGAAAGTGCCGCCATCGGACTGCTCGCAGGGCGCTTCGCCGCCGCCGAGCGCAAGGGGGAAACGCTTTCTCCGCCGCCCGCGACCACCGCCTTCGGTTCGCTGCTCGGCCATATCACCGGTGGGCACCTTGTTTCGGAGGACGAGCCGGGAAAGCGCTCCTTCCAGCCGATGAACGTCAATTTCGGCCTTTTCCCCGAGCTCGAGCCAGGATCGATCTCAAAGCCGGAGGGCGTCAAGCGGTTCCGCGGCAAGGACAAGGCCATCATGAAGAAGCAACTGATGGCGGCACGGGCGCTGCGCGACTGTGCGGCCTGGCTCGGGCTGGCAAATGAAAGTGCTCAAGCCGGCGCTTCGCCGGGCCCCTTGTCCGCCGTCGGCAGGTAACTCCCGAGGAGCCACAGCGACACTTCGGCGGCATCGGCCTCGGACTTGAAGATGAAGTCGCCGTTGTTGCTCGGCATGTCGAGAAATTCGGCGGAAAAGCCGCGGGGATCGGGCAGGCTGCCGACACGCACCCTGCCCGGCCGGATGAGCTGGCAGCTATAGTGTTTGCTGTGGCTGCGCATGATGCCGGTCTTGTCGTCGTGCAGGCGCAGGAAGACCGTCCTGCCGTCGGCGGTGGGGTGCAGTTCGCGGATCGCTTCGTTGGGAAACGCCTTGCCGAACTGGAGGATCGCGAAACCGAGGTCGCTCATCTCTCCGTCACCATCGCCCTGCTGCCTCGCCATGCGCGTTGCGTAATAGGCGAGGAGAACGACGAGCATGAAGATGACGGACCAGACGATGACCGGACTCACGCCGCTTTCCTCCCTCGGTTGGCAATGTGCGCAAGCTATGAAGAGAGCCTTGCGCGAAAATGGCCGTCCGGCTCAGAAGCGCCGCAGCAACTGTGCTTTCGCGAGCCGGATCTGGCGGCGCCACTGCGGCAGCTGGATGTCGCCTTCCAGCACCGCAGCTTTCCTGCTCAAGGCGCGCCGGAGCACCGGCTCGGCGAGGGCCACCGGCAGGAAGGCCGGGAACACCCTGTTCGACACAGGCCCTGCCGCCCTCGCCTTGCTCAGATGCTCCAGCCCGAGCCCGGCAAAAGCCTCGATGGCCGCGGAAATTCTGGCTGTGTCGGCGCCGGAGAGAAAGGTTTCCCGGTCGAGGCCGGTTGCGGACAGGATATCGAGCGGCAGATAGAGCTGGCCGCGGCGGCGGTGAAGCGGCATCAGAAGAAGCAGGCCGGCGATCGCCTGGGCAACCCCCGCATGTCCCGCCGCCTCTGCCGACTGTACCGCATCCTCGGCGGACAGCACGAGGCTCGCCAGCTGGATCAGGGCCGAGGCCGTCTCCCCGGCATAGCCTTCCAATGCGTTCCGGTCCGCCGGTGGATCGTCATAGAGATCGCCCGTGCGGGCATCGATCATCGCGACGAGGGTCTGGCGCGGCAGCCGGTAGGTTTCCACCGCCGACAGGAGCGCTGCGGCAATCGGGTTTGCGCCCGCATCGCCGTGGGACGAGCCCTCCAGAAGATCCCGCCACCACTGCAGGCGAATCTCCCCGGGCAGAGGCTCGCGCACGACATCGCGAATTCTCGCGATCTCGGCGTTGAAGGCATAAAGCGCGGCGAGTGCAGGACGCTTGTCCTGCGGCGAAAGCAGGCAGGCGAGATAGCGGTCCCGGTCCGTCTCCCGAAGGCTGGCGAGTATCATGTCCGGCGTGTCCGACACCGGCGCCTCAAACCGCAATCAAGGCCGCGGCGACCGCGCGGGACTCTGAGAGCATGACGTTGTAGGTCCGCACCGCGGCTCCCGTGTTCATGGGGTCCGAGGATATTCCGCGCGATCTGAGCGCTGCCTTCAAGGGCTGCGGCAGAGGCCGGATCTCCCTGCCGGTCCCGACAAGGAGAACCTCGATGCCCGCAGCCTCTTCGAGAACGCGGGAAAAAGCTTCCGCCGTCAGGGCGTCGCCTTCGGAAAAATCCCAGCCGTGAATGCCGGACGGCAGGCAGAGCAGCGACCCGCGATGCGACATGTCCGCGAAACGGAAACCGCCATTGCCATAGGCGTCGATCGGGGCACGCCCAGGGAAGTGGGCATCGCGGATTTCTATTCCCTTGGGCATGTCTCTGTGCCTCCTCGAAAAGGCAATGCGGGAGCGGAGGCTCTCGCGGCGGGCCTTGCGGCCGCGCCGCCTTTCATCACGAAGCGGCGGCTTCGGTCTTCACCGGCTCGCCCTTGACCCGAACCTCGGCCACATAGGCACGCAGGACGCGAACCTTCACGCCTTCGGCGATTTCCACCTCGACCTCGTTGTCGTCAATCACCTTCGTCACCTTGCCGGTGATGCCGCCACCGAGAACGACATTGTCACCACGGCGGACGTTCGACAGCATCTCCTGCCGCTTCTTCACCTGGGCACGCTGCGGGCGGATCAGAAAGAAGTACCAGACCACCATCAATGGGGCGAAGAGGAAAAGCATTTCGAGGCCGGAACCCATGGCGGACGGGGCAGCGCCTTCGGCCTGAGCGAATGCTTCGGTGATGAACATCGAGAACTCCTAGATTGGCAGGAGCCCAACGCCCCCATTTGCAAGTGGCGGGAATATAATTGCGATTGCCTCGAATGCAACTGGAACACGCCCCTGCCCGTACCGAATCCGCCGCCGCGAGGCTTTTTCAACGGGATTCCGCATGCTACCCGCGTCAGGCCCCCATCAAGGGCAGGACGGATGAAATGCGAGGTGAAATCATGGCTCAGGATCTGGACGATCGTCTGCTGACCGAGATGCGACGCATCGCCGACGCGCTCGAAAGGCTCGCCGGCCCTCCTCCGGCCATCAACGACTGGTCCTCCGCCGACTGTTTCGTTTGGCTACCCGCAAACCAGCGCCTGCAGCCCGTGCCGCGGCCAAACCGCGTCGCGCTCTCGCTGATCCGGGGGGTCGATCATGTGCGTGACATCCTGCACGAGAACACCCTGCGTTTCGCGGAGGGCTTCGCTGCCAACAACGTCCTGCTCTGGGGTGCGCGGGGGATGGGAAAATCCTCGCTGGTCAAGGCGGTTCACGAGGACATCCGGGCCTCGGCCAATCGCGATCTCAAGCTGGTGGAGGTGCATCGCGAGGACATCGCCTCGCTGCCGGCGCTGCTCGACATCCTCAAGGCCTCCGCCCGCCGCGTCATCGTCTTCTGCGACGACCTGTCCTTCGACCACGACGACACCGCCTACAAGTCGCTGAAGGCGGCGCTCGACGGCGGGATCGAGGGCCGGCCGGACAACGTCCTCTTCTATGCCACCTCCAACCGCCGGCACCTTTTGCCGCGGCACATGATGGAGAACGAACAGTCCACTGCGATCAACCCGTCCGAGGCGGTGGAGGAGAAGGTATCGCTGTCGGACCGCTTCGGCCTCTGGCTCGGCTTCCACAAATGCAGCCAGGACGACTACCTGACGATGATCGACGGCTATGCCGCCTATTTCGGCCTGCCGCTCGCACCGGACGTGCTTCATCACGAGGCGCTGGAATGGGCGACCACCCGCGGCGGGCGATCCGGCCGCGTCGCATGGCAATATATTCAGGACGTGGCCGGCCGGCTGCGTATCCCGCTCGACCGCAGATAAGGAAAAGCCCGGTCGAGCCGGGCTTTTCCTCCTTCCCTGAG
>DASUPM010000206.1:0-6401 GCA_036281095.1 Pseudorhizobium sp. | reverse complement strand
ACGCCGCCTTCACGCCGACCTGTCACCCTCGACACCCTGCCGACAACATCAAGTGCCGTCCGCGTGGGGTTCTGACCTCGTGACAATCCGGCTTCGAAGGCCATACGCAGAGCCTCTCGCTGATCCTCCACGATGTTCGTTACCAGCGTGGACGAGTGATTGCGCAGCATAGTTTCGGCCATCAGGTTTCGGACGCCGAACTGAAACAGCACTCGCGTTCCATCCGGCGCGACAAGTTGCGGAAGGCTCTGCACCATGTTCACGCCGCCAGCGTTGAAGGCTTCCTGCAGGGCAAGCTCCAGCGCGGCGAATGCCTGGGGCTCGATCTGGATGGCCCGAACCGCTCCGGCCACATCGCCACGCTCCAAGCGCTCGACAACCGTCTTGAGAACGACGGTGGAGCGGATAGCGTCGATGCACTCGCGGAATGCTGCGGCCAAGCGAGGCTCATACCGTTCTAGCAGCTCGTCAAAGGTCATCAGTCACCCGATCAGCCAGCCGGCCCATTCCCACCCAAGGCGAGCGGTCATGCCCATGACAAGCGCGATCATCGCGCCGCGGACCATAAATCGAGCGGCGGTGCGAGGCGGTACGTTGTCGTTCATGAGGACAGATCGATATCGTATAGGACAGGAACCCCAGCTGGGCTCAAAGGCCGCACTTCTAGGATTTCAACGAACGCTGTATCCTCTGCCACATCCTCCGCCATCACACCGATCGCCACCTTGTGGCTCTTCATCGGCACGGCGTCAGGATCGGCCGTCACGGTCAGCGTGTGGCGCGTCTGCCCGATCAGCGTGCCCGAGGCGTCCCGGATCTCCTGAAACCCCTCCACGGCGTACAGCGTCTTGTAGGTCGTCACCCCAGGCTGCGGGTCCCATGGATCGCCCGTTGCCTCGCCAGGTATGCGCAGGGTCACCGGGTAACCGTTGGACTGGGAGATGTCGCTGACGGAGCGGATGGCATCGCTCACCTCTGCGGCGATGGCGGACCAATCTTCCGACATCAGAATCTCACGAGCGTCGTTACTGTGGTGCCGGTAGGCGCCTGCGTGAGAATGTCAGCGAGGATGCCGTCAACGATCGGCATGACTGCTCGGCTAGCTGAGTTGCCAATGACTTCCCACTCGATCTTATCAACTCGCGTGAGGACCTTCTGAGGCCCCGCGGCGACGTCCGGTGCGAGAGAACCTGGTTTGACCAGTTCCCGCAGCGCCAGCTCATACGTCGCTTTTTCAATCGGCGCCGGCACGACGTCATCAGCGAGGTCGGCGCCGCGCCAAACCACATTAGCACGCGGCCACAGGAGGTCCTGATCAGCCGACGCGATAGCGCCCGGGTAGCGAGCGCCATAGAACGCATCGAGAGCTTGGGAAGCACGAACGAGAGCAGCGGTGCGCTTACCGTCGTCGGTTCCGGCAGCGGTCCAGGCTACATTGCCGCGTGCTTCATGATAAGCCAGCGCGGCCGGGAGAGTGCCGTAGTGCTCTGGCATCAGTTCACTCCTGTGCCAACGAAGGCCGTAAGGTCGACGGACAGCCAGCGATTATCCGAGAGTTTCGCCACGGCAGCGACTGCGGCGGTGGCGTCGTCTGTGTCGTCGCCTTCTTCGTCAAAGAGGTTGGTGATCTCACATCGCTCGCCCGTGTCCGTCACCGCTTGCCTTAGCGCGACGTTCACAGACACGATATCTGGATTGGCGGCATGGACTGTCTCAACGCGTCCAGTCCCATCGTGAATGTATGCCAGAGCATCGATCTCATCTGCTCGGGTTATTGCTTCTGCAATGGCTGTTTCTCGTCGCAGTCCAGCTAACGACACGCGATCTGTGCCACTACGGCGCACTGCCCAGGCTGACTGGTGAGGAACGGCGTGAAAGGCGGCAGGACGTGGCATCGGATCTTGTCCAATTGTGGTGAGCAAACTCATCGCTGTGTCAGTTGATCGCACTAAATCACTTTGTTTACCGGCCGCAGTTCGGCGAGAGTTCCCATGTGATGGCTCCAGATGTTGAGTGGTGCAGGACCCATTGGTCTTGGTGTTCGTTTAGTCTCAGGAAGGAGAACCAAGATGAATGAACGTAGACCGGCAGGCGCCGCCGATGGGCCGAGAGACGAAGCCATTGCTCCAGTTGGAGTGGCGCAACCCTCCGACGTGGAGCGACCTGATCCGGAGCAGCTCAACAAGACTGAAGAGCATGCGGCAGAGATAGAGAAGGCGAAGGAGACGCCGGACCGGGAAGTGCCGCTTTCGACGATCCGCATGCCCCCGGACTGATGACGGAAGCGGTCAGCCTCCGTCATCATGAGCTTTAGCCCCTGCGCTTCAGCTCGGCTTCGATCGCAGCATTGGCTTCTTCACCGTTGCTGACGGCATCGTCGCTGAGCTTGGACGCGAGGGACCGACGCTCCTGCCAGGTGAGGTCCTTCCAGTTGGCCGGGATCTCGACCTTGGACCGCTCGTCGACATCACCGGTGCCCGAGTTGCCGTTACCGGCCGGCTGATCGCCAACGATCTTCTGAGCGCCGGGCGTCGCTGCCTCGCCGGCCTGTTCGATAATCTGTGCCGGCTTCCCGGTGGAGACGTCGGTGTTGCTGGCCTTGATGCCGATGCCACCAACAGCAGCAACTTCGGCATTGGCCGCGAAGTTGCCTTCGCTGTCGGCCAGCGGACGGCTGGTGCCTTCCGGATCGGGCTTGATCGGCTCGATGCCGTCCAGCGCGGACGACGAGGCCCGAGACGCCTTTTCCGCCTGTTCCGCCATCTTGTCGAAGGCGTTGGCGAGACGGTCGACGGCAGTGGAGCCGCCCAGACGGTTTGCCCGGGAACGCAGGATCTGCGCCCGGCTCTCGTCACGGCGAGCGATCGCCTCCGCAAGCTGCGGATCATTCTGATGATCAGTCATTGTCATTTCTCCAGATTGAGGGGGTGAATGGAGAGGGGCCGAAGCCCCTACCCTCAGCCGTTCGTAACGACCGCAACCATTCTCACGAGCTTCGGATCGTAGACCCGGGTCCAGTTCGTGCCGGTGGCGAGCTCGGTATCGGTCACGCCAGATGCGGAGGCAGGCGTTCCCGAGAAGGAGACGCCGCGGGGGTGCATGACCCAGTGGCGGCGATACCAGACGGTCTCGACGCCTTCACCGTTACCGGCGGCCGCAACGCTGTCGATCTCGACCGGCTTCTTCGGCCCACCCTCACCGGTGGCCTCGGCATAGCCGATTGCTCCGTTACCGAAGAGGTAGGACGTGTACTTGAAGCCGGAGGTCGTGCCTGCCTCGCGGGGGCACTGGTCGGACACATAGACGATCTTGTCGTCCCACATGTTGAAGTCGAGGCCCGTCGCCGGGTCCTTGAACTTCTCGATCGCACGAGCAGCGCGCAGATTGTAGAAGATCCGCGAGTGCATGAGCACAGCCGAGAGGGTCGTGCCGTATTCGCCGAGGAGTGCGTAGGCATTGGCCGCAATCTCGGCATCCAGGTTGACGGGCGACACTGCGCCGTCTTCCGAAGCGACGTCGAGCACGTTGCCCGCCATGCCGGCCGAAGCGAAGACGCCTCGCATCTGCTCACCCATGATCCGCTGCTCTTCGCGAACCCAGTACTCAGCGATGAGCTGAGCCACGGCGTCGAGTGGATCTTCCGCCAGCATGGAGGCGACGAGGTTTGCGGACTGCCAGCCGTTGTTGCGGCGGATCTTGCGGGCCATGTCCTGGCCCTGCGTCAGCTTGTTTGGTGTGGCGGTCTGGGCCGGGTCATCCGTCGAGACGTTGGAATTACCCGTCAGGTCGTTCCAGAACGGCATCTGGACGAGATCGCCGGGACCATTGGCGAAGCGCTGCAGTTCAGCGTCGGTGGAGACGATCGGCGAATTGCGGATCCGCGAAAGCTGCGCAATGCGCTGGATCGTCGTGGGGAGGAAGAGCGGGCCATAGATGACGTCGCTCAGGCGCGTTGTTGCCATGTCGAGGCTCCTGTCATTTGGAGGATGTGGGGCGGATGGTCTCGGTCACCCCACTGGGCATGACCTCGTCTGCGGTGGCGCCACTGGCGCCGGTGTTACCAGGTGGGAGTGACGCCGGCGGCCTGTGCCATCTGGCGGGCCTTCACCGGGTTCTCCTGGATGAACTGCTGCTGCTTGGTCAGGTTTGGCTTCTTGCCGTTGCTGCTGTCCCAGGGGTTGTCGCTGAACTGGCGGCCGTCGCCGCCCTTGGCATCGCCGCCGGTGGCCTTGGCAACGAACGGCTTGCCCTCGTCCTGACCGGCCCAGTTGCGAACATAGTCGGTGAGCGGCGTGCGATCGTTCACACCATCGTCGGCAAAGACCTGGATGGCATCGTCGTCCTCGACGAGCTTGATCTGGCCCTTCTCCTTCAGCAGCGCCTTGGCGGCCGGCAGGAAGGTCTTGTCGATTCCGGCATCGAGGAGAGCCTTCGTCAGGCCATCATCGACCATGACGCGGCGGAGCGTGCCGTCCAGCTTGTTTGCCCGTTCTTCCAGCTTCTCGCGCTCCTTGGCGAACTTCGCCTCGAGCTGCGTCTTCTGAGCGGTGAGGCGCTCCTCGATCTTTGGCGGCTCTTTGCCTTCCGCTTGGGTTCGGAGGGTCTCGTATGCGTCCGCGTCGAAATCGTCCGGCAGACCTTCCAGCCGGCTTTCGGCCGCTGTCAGCTTTTCGCTGATGGTGCGCTTCTCACCGCGGACGCGATCGAGAGCGGACTTGAGCGCTGCAGCGCCGGGATGGAATTCAATACCCTCGATGGCGAGGACGAACTTGCCGTCCTTCTCCTCGTAGAGCGAGCGGAACTGCTCCTCGACACTGTCGAGGCTGTCGATGATTGCCTTAAGGGCCACTGGCCTTCTCCTTGGTTGTGCCCGGTCACTGCCGGACATGAAAAAGCCGCCCTGAGGCGGCGAAAGATATGAGAGCAGTTCAGACGATTCAGGAGCCGACCATGCCGGACGACCTCTACTCACTGATCATCACAGGCGTGATTGCGGTTGTGGTGCTCTGGCTGGTGTTCTTCGTCGTCCGAAAGCTGATCGGTGTTGCGCTTCTGGTTGTCCTAGCGATCGGCGTGTGGATGGTCTGGAACGATCCTGCCCTTCTCCAGCAATGGGCGGATGCTGTGATGGACTTCTTCAACAGCTACGTCTGAGCCAGGCCGGCCGCGGCGTTGCGCTCGGCCTCGCTCCCGAACCGCTCCTCATCGATGAGCTTAATTTCCGCCTCGTGATCCCGTTCGGCACTGGCGATCTCTCCGCGCTGCAGGTTCTCGTAGAGCGTCTCGTAGGCAATGGCACCGTTCTGCCAGAGTGAGACGAGCGAGGCCGCTTGCTCGGGCGTTAGCGTAGCATCGACGAAGGACAGGTTCGGCTTCACTGTCACCGCCTCGGGACTTTGCCCGATCATTATTGCGATGTGGCGGAGCGCCTTCTCCAATCCTTGAGCGCTTGCCAGAGCAATAGACGTCAGTGTGGCCGTCTCGGCTGCGAACCGAATCCGAAGCGCGTCGCCGCTCTCGGCCGTCTTGTTTTCGCTGCTGTTGAACAGCCTTGCGCCGGACTGAGCCGCGTTCTGTCTTTCGTCCAGGATCGCCGTGCGATGCGCAGCAATGCCGGTGCCGGCCGGACCGACATACTTCACGTCGGGGGCCCCGGCATTGTCACCCTGCTTGATCGCGATGACCGCACCGGCGCCGACTGCCGACGGTGCATCGCCATTGATGACCACGAGGGTTTCCTGCCCCGTCATGAATAGCTGCCAGCGGTAGTCCGCCGATAGCTGGTACAGAGCAACGGCCGATCGGGCTACACCGAGCAGCGGCGGCAGCTCCGGAGCCAGTGATAGATCGCGCGCTCCCATCACGACAAATGGAATCTCCATCAGCTTCGTGTTGCCGCGGCCCGCCGGCGTCACCTCGTCACCCGGGGTTCTTTCGCTCCCGGTATAGGTCTGGACGGCGTAGCTGCCGTCTTTCATCTCCAGCACACGGAAGCGCTGCTCCTGCTCCCAGCGGAAGCCCTCACGCCTCAGGCCGCTCTCGTCGAGGACGAACATGGTGCGATCATCGGACCAATTGATCAGAGCCTCTGCGGTATAGCCGGCGAGCCAGGGCAGATCCGAACCTTCCGTGGCAGCATCAGCGAGCAAAGCATATCGCCCGGTCGTCAGCAGCTCCGCCGTGATCCGGCGATGAAGAGCCTCGAGCGGCAATCCATCTTTCGTCGCCTTCTCCCACAGCGGTTGCATTGCGTCGGGAAGCTCGATCTGCGCCTCGGTGCGGTGGATGACACCAACCATGCCGTGGATCGTGGGATGCACGATCTCAGGGAACTGAGCCCGCTTCTGGTAGGCCTCGTAAAGAGCCCTTCCACCGTCTGCCTGGGCAGAGAAGCCTGAAGG
>DASUPM010000205.1:0-4887 GCA_036281095.1 Pseudorhizobium sp. | reverse complement strand
GACGCGCCCCGTTCTGCTGTTTCGATAGTCCTATGATGAAACCGGCGATACCTGAAGTGGCTTCGACCGCAGGAGCAAAAATCCATGAGGTCAGGAACGGTTGACGGTGGACGACGGTTCGTCTTCGAAAAGCGAACACTGCGTCGACCGGTGGAGGGGATGCCAACGGAGCAATGTCGGTCTAAACCGGTGTCCGAAATCAAAGATCAAGCAGCCGAAATGGAGACAGAAGCATGGCGAAGATTTTGGTACTGTACTATTCCGCTTACGGCCACATCGAGACAATGGCCAAGGCCGTTGCGGAAGGTGCGCGCGCCGAAGGCGCCGAAGTGACGATCAAGCGGGTTCCCGAACTTGTGCCCGAGGATGTCGCCAGGGCGTCTCATTACAAGCTCGACCAGGAAGCACCGATCGCCAGCGTCGACGAACTGCCGGAATATGACGCAATCATCGTCGGCGCCGGAACGCGTTTTGGAACCGTGGCATCGCAGATGCGGAATTTCTGGGACCAGACCGGCGGATTGTGGGCTCAGGGAAAGCTCGTCGGTAAGCTCGGCTCCGTCTTCACGTCCAGCGCCACGCAGCATGGCGGCCAGGAATCCACGATCCTCGGCTTCATTCCGACCCTCCTTCACCAGGGCATGGCCGTGGCAGGTCTGCCCTACGCCTTTCAGGGCCAGATGGGCGTCGACGAAATCAAGGGCGGTTCGCCCTATGGCGCAAGCACCATCACCGACGGCGACGGTTCGCGCCAGCCTTCGGCGGTGGAACTCGATGGTGCCCGCTACCAGGGCGGATACGTCGCCAAGCTGGCGGCAAAACTAGCGGCCTGAAGCCGCGCACCGATTGCCATTTCAAACGCGGCCTTTTGGGTCGCGTTTTTTATTTCGGGCGAGGCGAAGGGAGACGTGTCCTTGACGGGAGTCCCGGGCTGGGGGGCAGGGGATTGCACCGGGACTCCCGGCCACGCCGATGGGCGCGCGGCTCAGGCAAGATGGAGCCGTTACGGACAACGTCGATGCGCCAATGAAACAGTGGTTGATCGCCCGCTAATTCCCACAGGCGGCGTGCCGAAGCGGGTCACAGCTGCGCCAAATCCGCATAAAAAAATGCCCTGCCGGGAGACAGGGCAATAAGGGGAAAAAGCCCGGCTTTCTCGATCGGGCAGGTCTTCATCGCATGCAGAACGAATCGCGGCGAGTGCACTTGTCGCTCTTCCGGTACGGTGGAACCTTTTCGGGCCGCGGTACCGGACATCCCGGATGCCCGGCTGCTACCAGTCGAAATTCGGATGGGCGACGAATACGGCAATCTCGGCATCCGGTCCGAGAGCCGCCTCTACCAACTCGGCGCAACGCGCCCGCTCATGACGGATTCCGTCGGCGATCATCTTCGTCACATCCTTCTGCCCTGCCGTCAGATGACGTGCGGCGATCGACCAGGCGGTTCTCTGAATGTCGTCGACAAAGATCGACTCGGGTTTTTCCGCCAAAGCCGCGGCTCCAGATGCCATTTGTATTCTGCTCCCCAAAACATGATGCTCTAGATGATGGGAACAATGTTGCCTGAAGCTGGCCATCGTGCGGGACCACCACCGAGAGGCGGCTCGATTTGCATCCTTTCGAAGAACCGCGAGTTGATGCGGTAGTCGATGGCGAACAGGAGTGAGGGAAGAACCGTATGACTGACTGGCTGGACCAGATAGGCTTCAATTTCGACCTGATTCCGAACCTTGCGGCTTTGCTTGCGGCCTATGCCCTGGCTCTGCCGATCGGGTGGGACAGGGAAAGGAACGAACGGAGTGCGGGACTCAGGACCTTTCCGCTCGTGGCGATATCGGCCTGCGGCTTCATCCAGGCGGCGGAGACCGTGATCGCGGGCAATCCGGAGGCAACCGCAAGGGTGATCGAAGGTCTGATCGCCGGCATGGGCTTCATCTGCGGAGGCGCGATCCTGGTCGTGAAGAACAGCGTGCGGGGGACAGCGACCGCCGCGAGCCTCTGGGCAACGGGGGCCACCGGCGCCGCCGTCGGCCTCGGCGCCTATGACACGGCCTTCGTCATCTCCCTGGTGACCTTCGTTACGCTCCGCGCCATGACCCATCTCAAGCCGGAGGAGGACGAACGCGGCATCGACAAGGACCGCGGCTAGCCGATACCTTCCCTTGCCCTCTTCGCCGGGCTAACTTCAGGCACGGGCACAGTGCCTCATCGTCGCCTTCTGACGATGGTGAGATGCGTAAAGGGCGTAGGCACTCCTCACCTTCTTCGCAACCGGCGTCACGCGTTCTTGAGCGTCCAAAAACCTGAACACAGCGTTGCGCGTCTGCGGTCTTATGTCCGGCGACCGGAACAACCATTTCATCTGTGTCAGGACAACTGACGTGCCCGGACATCCGGGAACCACCGGGCGCGACGGCATTGCCGCACGCCCCGAACAAATCGACGGCTGGAACGATCCGGCGGTCGGCGAAAGGAAGATGATATGACCAAGTTCTTTAAGCCCGTTCTGATGGCAGCCCTCATTTCTGTAGCTGCTCTTTCCGCTGTGTCCCCTGCCTCGGCAACGGACAATCAGTGGTTCCATCAGGAGAAGGGCGACAATCAGCACGACTAGTACTTGAAGGCCCGGGTGACGCGCGATTTTTCCGCCGCTCGAGGCAGATTCTTGATAAACTAAGCGTCGGCCGTCGCGAGCGCGTTGCTCGGGGCGGCCAATTTACTTAGGCATGGACGAATTTTTGCGGAACGCTAGTTCCTGGGAATGCAGGCTCAGCAAGCCTTGCGGCTTAAGCACCATACGACCTGCGAGGCCGGAACAGCGATCGATAGACAATGGACCGTCAACATGAATAACACGATGAAGCTTGCGTGCCTTCTTATCCTGGCATTGGCTGCCGGTTGCAGCAGTTCGTCCCGCACGTTCAATGGCGGGCCTGTGGGTGGCATAGTTCAGGAGCATGGCGGAGCCAATCCCACGCCGGTAATGTGGCCCGGTCCGCGGGCTTATACCGTATATTGAACGGCCTTCTGCTGCTTTCGGATGCATTCCTGAAAGCCGCTGCCGCTGACGATTGCCGACCGAGCGACCTGCCTGGAGGATCGGGGCTCCGCGGAAAACCGCGCGCCTTTTCCTACTGGGCAGCCCTTCCAATTCACCTTTGCGCAAGCTAGTGAACCAGCCGACGCGGACGTGGCGAAACTGGTAGACGCAAGGGACTTAAAATCCCTCGACCTCGGTCATGCGGGTTCGATCCCCGCCGTCCGCACCAATCGACGAGGCTCCCTGACCCGCCGCCTTACCGGCGCCAGAACAGCGGGGTCAGCAGGATGAGCACCGTCAGGATTTCCAGGCGCCCCAACAGCATCAGCAGCGACAGGAGATAGAGCGCCGGATCGCTGATCGTCGAAAAATTGCCGACCGGGCCGATGATCTGTCCGACTCCCGGGCCGACATTAGCAAGGCTGGTGAGCGCTGCCGATGTTGCCGTCAGGAAGTCGTAGCCCATCGCGCTGAGGATCATGCTGCCGACGGCCCAGAGCACGAGGAACAGGCTGACGAACAGGAAGACTCCCCGCTGCGCTTCCGCATCGACGGTCATGCTGCCATAGCGGACCGGATAGATCGCATCCGGGTAGATCAACCGCTTGAGGCCGCTGCGTATCATGTTGAACATGATGACGAAGCGGTAGGTCTTGATGCCGCCGGCGGTCGAACCGGAGCAGCCCCCGATTGCTGACGCGAAGAAGGCGAGGGCGACGGCGAACGGACCCCATTGCGTGTAGTCGTCGCTGGCGAACCCGCCGGTCGAGAGGATGGACGCCATGTTGAAGAACGAGTGGATGAGGGCGCTGCCGAGGTCCACATCGTTGCGCAGGTGGTGGTAGACGCCGAGAGCGACGGAAAACACCACCAGATAGCTGACGAAGACGACGATCTGCGGATCGCGAAGCGTGTTCAGCCGCCGGCGGATCGCGAGCAGGATCAGCACCGAGAAGGGCAGGCTGCCGAGCGTCAGGAAAATCGTGCAGATGACGAAGATCGCTTCGTTGTCGAAGTAGGCGAAGGAGAGGTCGTGGGTCGAAAACCCCGCCGTCGCTACCGTCGACATGGCGTGATTCAGTGCATCGAAATGGCTCATGCCCGCCACATCGTAGGCGATCATGCAGGTCACCGTCTGCAGGATGTAGATGGCGAGGAAGGCACGGGTGAAGCTGGCGAGCCGGGCGAAGGGCTTGTCGCTGGTATCGGAGGATTCCAGCTTGAAGATGGACATGCCGCCGACCTTCAGAAACGGAAGGATGAAGAGGCCCAGGGCGACGATCCCGATGCCGCCCACCCATGACAGCAACGACCGCCACAGAAGGATACCGCGCGGCAGCGTGTCCAGTCCGACGATGACCGTAGAGCCGGTCGTCGTTATGCCGGAGACGGATTCAAAGAACGCCTGGGCAAAGCTCAGTTCGTGTTCGGCGAGAAAGAGCGGGATGGCGCCGACGACCGAGAAGACCATCCACAGCAGGTTGACCATGAGGAAGCCGAGGCGCTTGTTGAAGGCGGGGGGCGGCCCACGCGTGGCCAGGGCGGTCATCAGCGAGAGGCCGCCGACCATGACGCCCGAAAGGGCGAAAACCTGCCAGTCGCGATGTCCGTAGTAGAGGTCCACCATCGCCGGGAGGAACATCGCCGTCGCGAGATAGAGGCCGCAGAGCGAGGCGATATAGATGGCCGGCCGGATGAGACTGGCGTTCAAAATGATGTCCCGCTTCTTCCTGTCGCCCTCAAGATGGGTTTTGTCTCTTGCGGCCGGCTATGGCATAGCGGGAAGCCTTTTGAAATTCAATGGACGGAGCGGACGTGAACAGGTCGGCAGTAGACGGAGCACGC
>DASUPM010000204.1:0-4036 GCA_036281095.1 Pseudorhizobium sp. | reverse complement strand
GAGGACCCGGGCGGAGAGGTCCGTTTCCAGGCCGCCGAGCGTCTTGCGGGTGAGGATGTTGAGCCTGACTGCGATCAGCGGTCCGTGCGCGGGATCGAGAAGGCGGTGAGGCCTTGCGGTGCGCACCAGCCTGTCCCCCAGTGAACGTCTGGCGTTGTGGATGCCGATGACCTGCAGGTCCTTGGCATAAGGGTTGTCCACCTGCCGGTCGCGCGCCACGACCTCCTTCTCGATCTCGGCGAAATTCAGGAGGTCGCTTCCGGCGGCCCGGTTCATGCCCTTCACCAGGTCCTCCAGGCTGTGGGCCACGACGAAGTCCTCTCCCTTTTCCTTGAAGGCCTCGACCGGCCCCGTCGCGCGTTTGCCCACCGCACGGCGGGCTGTCAGGCGCCAGTCGCGACCCGTGAGGTCCGGGTTCTGCTCTGACCCTGAAAGCGCGAATTCCTTCCGGATGATGCTCTGGTTGAGGATGAACCAGCTGTAGTCATGGCCGGTCGAAAGGATGTGCTGCAGGGTGCCGAGTGTGTCGTAGCCGGGATAGAAGGGCGACGGCAGCCGCCTGCCCCTGGCGTCGAACCACAGGGAGGACGGGCCGGGAAGGATGCGGATCCCGTGGTCTTCCCATACCGGGTCCCAGTTCCGCAGGCCCTCCGTATAATGCCACATGCGGTCCGGGTTGATGATCCGGCCTCCGGCCGCTTCGGTGATGCCGAGCATCCGCCCATCGACGTGCCTCGGCACGCCGGATACCATCCTGGCAGGCGGTTCGCCGAGGCGCGCCGGCCAGTTCTTCCGCACCAGGTCGTGATCGCCGCCGAGGCCGCCGGAGGCGACGATCACCGCCTGTGCGGCCAGCTCGAAGTCTCCGACGACGATGCGCGAGCTTTCCGCCCCGCGAATTGCGGCACTCGGCTCCAGTATGCCGCCGGCGATGCCGCTCACTGTTCCGTTTGTGAGGATCAGGCGATCGACCCGGTGCCGCCAGAGGAACCGGATGCGTCCGGCCTGCTCCGCCGCGCGCGCACGTCGCTCGAATGGTTCGACCACGCCGGGGCCGGTTCCCCAGGTAATATGGAAGCGGGGCACGGAATTGCCGTGGGTGGTCGCCGACCAACCGCCGCGCTCGGCCCAGCCGACCACGGGAAAGAAGCGGTGTCCCATTCGGCGCAGCCAGTCGCGCTTTTCGCCGGCAGCAAAGGTGAGGTAGGCTTCCGCCCATGCCTTCGGCCAATAGTCTTCCGGACGGTCGAAACCGGCCGAACCGAACCAGTCATGGTGCGCCAGCGCAAAGCTGTCGCGGATGCCCATGCGACGCTGTTCGGGTGAATCGACGAGGAATAGGCCGCCGAGCGACCAGAAGGCCTGCGCGCCGAGATTCTGCTCCGGCTCCTGATCGACGACGATGACCGAGCGCCCGGCATCGGCCAGTTCCGTTGCCGCCACGAGGCCGGACAGGCCGGCCCCCACGACGATGACATCCGCCGCTTCCCTCATCTCTTCCTCCCGAATGACGGGCGATCTCGCGCCGCCCCGCGGGAATAGAGCCATTCTCCTGAGGAGCGGTCAACCGAAACGAAAAGAGCCCGCGGGGGCGGGCTCCTGGAGAAGATGGAAGAGACGGCGGGCTCAGGCGGCTTCGCGCGTCAACTCGTCGGCAATGACGGTGTCGAGGTTGAGGAAGCAGACCATCGTCTTCTCCAGTGCCACGATGCCACGGCAGAAGGCGCGCTGGCCCTCCGGAATGATCTCGGGCGCCGGCTGAAGATCCTCGCTCTTGATGGTCATCATATCGGAGACCTGTTCGACCAGCAGGCCGACCAGTTTGCCGGCGATGTCGGTGACGATGATCGCCGAGCGCTCGGAAGGCTCGGTCATCTTCATCCCGAGGCGGCAGGCCATGTCGATGACCGGAATGACGGCGCCGCGCAGGTTGATGAGGCCAAGCACGTAGGGGGGAGTGTGCGGCATCGGCGTCACCGGCGCCCAGCCGCGAATCTCGCGGATCGCCATGATGTCGATGCAGAATTCCTGGTCCCCGAGATGGAAGGAGACGATCTCGAGATAGGCTCCCGATTGCTTGATGGCGTTGCTCATGTCTTTTCCCCCACCTGCCAACGGGCCGCCGGGCTTGCCGCGGATGCCGCCATTCAGGCTGCCATGGATTGTTCCGGAGTGCGATGCGGAGACGAGATGGTTCCGATGACGTCATGTCGGTGTGGCTTCCTTCCGCTCCTGCCGGATGGCCGGCGGCGCGCGAATCCACCTTCGCAGGAGGCAGGATGCCGCCAAGGTGTTAAGCATCCGCTAATGCCTGATCCGCAGGCTTTCCGTTGTGCTCGTTTGGAGATAGACTGACGCCATGGAACAGATGTCGCCGGATCATCGACTGCCGCTGCTTCTCCTGGTCGCGCTTCTCGCGACGGGCCTGTTCGGTGTGGCGTTCTACGGATGGATGGCCTATGGCTCGTCCATGCTGCTGACGCTCGGCGAGATGGGGCTTTCCGGCTGTCTCTGACGGTTCTCCGTCCCCCAAGACAAATCATGAGACAAATCAGCGCAAAGCGCTTTCGCTCGCGCTATTGATTTGCCCGCTGCCGGGGTTTCCCTTATCGAACCGGAGACAGATTTCCGCGGACGGCTAAGTGAGAAAGACATGAAAACGCTGCGCATCATCCTCTGGGCTGCCGTCGTCGTGCTCGGCGGTGTCCTCGCCTGGCTGACCTTCGAGGTGACTCGAACCAACGAGCAGATCGCCGAGGCACCGTTCGGCGTGCCGTTCGAACTCGTCTCGCAGAGTGGCGAACCGATCACCGAAGAGGCATTCCGGCAGAAGCCGACCGCACTGTTCTTCGGCTTTACCCATTGTCCGGAAGTCTGCCCCACGACGCTCTACGAACTGAATGGCTGGATGCAGCAGGTCGATCCGGACGGCACGAAGCTCGCCGGCTATTTCGTCACCGTCGATCCCGAGCGCGATTCCCCCGAGCTTCTCGGCCAGTACATCTCCAATGTCACCGACCGGATCATCGGCATCTCGGGCCCCGCGGACGAAGTCACCGAGATGGCCAAGGGTTTCAAGGTCTATTTCAAGAAGGTCCCGCTCGACGAAAAGGATCCGCAGGGTGATTACACGATGGATCATACCGCGTCCGTCTTCCTGCTCGACGACGGCGGACGCTTTGCCGGCACGATCTCCTACGGGGAAAATCCCGAAACGGCGGTCAAGAAGCTCGAGAACCTGATCGAGGGTTGAGCCGGGCGGCGCTTGCCGGTTGAAGGGGTGGGCGCTTTGTGGCATCCCACCTCACCGACAACCGCCGAAAGATCTCCGCCTTGAGCGAACTACGCCTTTACCTCACCGGCACCGAAAAGGATGCCGTGCGCATCCTCGATCTCCTCTCCGAGGTATTCGGAGAGGAGGACTATGCTCTTGCCACGACCGAAGTGGATGAAAAGCGCGACATCTGGGAGGCTTCCGTCTACCTGATGGCGGAGGATGAGGATGAGGTGCGGCAGCGCGTGGCCGCCGGTCTCGCGCAGCACTATCCGGATGCGGTGATCGAAAGGGAGGTCATTCCCGACATTGACTGGATTGCGAGGTCGCTCGAAGGGCTGAAGCCTGTCCGCGCCGGCCGGTTTCTGGTGCACGGGTCGCACGATCGCGACAAGGTGAGGCCGAACGACGTGGCGATCGAGATCGATGCGGGACAGGCCTTCGGCACCGGACATCACGGAACGACCGCCGGCTGCCTCGAGATGATCGATGCCGTCGCCCGTTCACGGCCGGTGCGCAATGCGCTGGACCTTGGAACCGGCAGCGGCGTGCTGGCCATCGGTCTGCGGAAGATCCGCAACATTCCGGTTCTGGCGACCGACATCGATCCGGTCGCCGTCAGGGTGGCGCGCGAGAACGTCAGACGCAACGGCATCGCGTCCGGCATGCGGCTCGTCACTGCCCCAGGCTTCCATTCGCCGGTCTTTACGCAGGATGGTCCCTTCGACCTCATCATCGCCAATATCCTGGCGCGTCCGCTGA
>DASUPM010000203.1:0-14996 GCA_036281095.1 Pseudorhizobium sp. | reverse complement strand
GGGCCTCGGTGATGCCGACCTGATTGATGACGGCGTCGTAGCGGTCCGCATCGAGGCCGGCGATCAGGCCGTCCCACTTGCCCTCGACGAATTCCGGCTTGACGCCAAGCTTTTCGGCGATCGCCTCGCCGATCTCCACGTCGAAGCCGACGAGCTTGCCGGAGGCATCATGGAAGGTGAAGGGCGCATAGGTGCCTTCCGTGCCGATGCGGATGGCGCCGGCGGACTTGATCTTGTCGAGGTTTTCGCCCGCAAGCGCCGGGAGCGCGACGGCGGCCTGCACGAGAACGGCGGCGGCAACGAGCTTGAGAGGGGTTTTGAAGAGGTTCATCTGTCTTGTCCTTCCAACGGGATCGGTGGCCCCTTGATCGCAGAAAATAGCGGCGTTGGCAGGAAAGGAAACTGCGGCGGCGAGCGGCAAAGGCGAATATTTTTCTCGTTTCGTCACCCGAACCCTGTCCATCCCGTCGGTTCATTCCGGTTCGCCGCGATCGGAGGAGCGGCCATCGTATTTCGGGCCGTCATCCTCTTCCGGCGGACACCCGAGGGCGGCGGGGAAGGCGGCGAGCACTTCCGGCTGGCGGGCGCCGCGCGGGCCGACGCAGGGCGGGAAGGCGTCGTGCCAGCGGGGGTCTCCGCTATACTGCTTTTCCGAGAGAAAGCCGCGGCAGGCATGGGCACGGCGACAGGCGGGAAGGTCACAGGTCTTCCAGTAGCCGAGATAGCTCGTCACGCGCTGGGTGAGCTTCTGCAACTCGCGCGACTTCTGGCGCGGAGCGAGCTTGGCGAACTCACCGCGGGTATAGCCGGGCAGGTATGGTTCGTTCAGATATTCCTGCAGCAGACGGCGTTTTTCTTCCTTGCTTTCTGCCATGTCTTCTCCTCCCTTCGGGCACGGGTTCGCGTTCACGCGGGTTCGCATGTCTTTCTGATCTGGTTGGAGAGCCCACACGGATGCGGAACCTCACTTGTATTCTAGTCTGTGGCTCCGCATCCGCGTGGCCTTCGGCGTTCTTTCGGGGTGTCCAGCCCCTACAGGCGGTCGCCTCGTCTCTCTGCGCACCCGGATTTCTCCCGGTGCTTGCACGGCTTTCCCGAACCGGACATGGCTGCCCGGGGAAGACTTGACAGGAGCGCTGCCTTGCCGGCCCGCTCCATGGCTTTCACCTCTTCCACCCTCCCCGCACGTTACGGTTCTGATGGAAGCGCCGGCCCCCGCCTGCCCGCGACCGTCTCGCGAAACACTCCGGCGACGGAGGCGGGATGATTATGGCGGCGGGTTCTGGGGAGGGGGATGAAAAAATCCCCTCACCTGCAAAATCTAGCACTTAGCCGTTGGCTAAGATGCTGATTTTGCTTCCTCTCCCACAAGGGGCGAGGAGGCGGTGCCAGGATTTTTGGCTGCGGGGGGTTCACCGTTTGGGGGCGCGACAGCGCCTTTCTCTCCCCTTGTGGGAGAGAAAGCAGTTTCGAAGGCTTAGCGCAGCTAAACTTCAGAAACTGCAAGTGAGGGGGTGCCCCGCCGCCCGCCATCGCCCTTCGAGGCGCACCCTGCGGGTGCGCACCTCAGGGTGAGGGCTAACCGTTCCCGCCTCAGAACACCGGTCCGCCCTTCTTGCCCGGCGGCGGCGGAAAGCCGAAGCGCATAGGCGACAGCACCACCATGGCCCTCGCCATCTGCCCGCACCACCGGACCGAGATCACCGATGCGAATGTCATCCGCAACGGTCAAATCAGCCTCACTTTGGTGCGCGGGGGCGGCGAGGCCCTGCTCCTCCAGCGCGCAGAGATATTCGGTGTAGCGGATGTGTTAGTAGTCGTTGCACATGCGGGGAAAGGAGAGGTAGGACTGCGAGAGGGTCACTTGCTAAGTCCCATAAGCACGTGTCTTGCCCGTCGCGTCGGACTTATTTTTCGCGCGGCACCAAAGGGGTCTTCAAAAGATTAGAACATTATGTGAACATGCGATTTCTAGCCTTCTCATGCCTAACGCCATTCCCCATTGTGAACCCCATGATTCGCACCATTGCGCGCGCCGGAAAGTTGAGAGTTTGAAGATGAAGGTTGCAGGTCTTTTTGCTGGGATTGGCGGCTTAGAGTCAGGATTATCATCAGCTGGCCACGAAGCTATTATGCTATGCGAAATATGGGAGCCTGCACAAGCTGTCCTAAAAGCCAGATTCCCACACGTAGGGCTCCACGCGGATATCTCAGCGCTTCAAGCGTTACCTGAGGCCACTGAGCTGGTCACGGCGGGTTTCCCTTGCCAGGATCTCAGCCAAGCAGGTCGCACTGCCGGGATTACGGGAGAGCGCTCTGGGCTGGTTGGCCATATCTTCAGACTCTTGGATCAACGCCGCGTGCCGTGGGTGGTGCTTGAGAATGTTGCCTTCATGCTGCACTTGGACAAAGGCAAAGCACTGCGCACGATAGTAGAGGCTTTCGAGGAGCGCGGTTATCGATGGGCATATCGAATTGTAGACACTCTCTCATTCCTACCTCAACGGCGGGAGCGTGTTATCTTCGTCGCGACCAACACCGACGCAGATCCAGCAAACGTATTGCTTTCTGACGACTTCGGATTGCAAAAGAAAGAAACAAACCTTTCCACCCACGCCCATGGCTTCTATTGGACCGAGGGTGTACGTGGGTTGGGCTGGGCTCAAGACGCAATCCCACCTCTAAAGAACGGTTCGACCGTGGGGATAGCCTCGCCGCCAGCGATTCTATTGCCTAACGGGGACGCAGGAACTCCTGATATCCGCGACGCCGAGCGCCTACAAGGCTTCGACGTTGACTGGACTAAACCTGCATCGCAAGTCGGACGTGCATCACTTCGCTGGTCGCTTGTGGGTAATGCAGTAAGCGTTCCCGTCGCCGCATGGTTGGGCCGACGACTCACATCGCCCGGGCACTATGAGAAGGGAAGAGACCTCGATCTCGAGGGGAGCCGTTGGCCAAAAGCCGCACGCTTCGATGGCGCTCGTCGATTTAAGGTCGAGATTGGCACGCACCCTACGTGGCAGGAACGGCCGCCGCTGGATAAATTCTTGATGTATACTAACAAACCGTTGTCTGAACGTGCAACGCGTGGCTTTCTGTCTCGCGCCGACCGTAGCAGCTTGCGTTTCGTGCCCGGCTTCTTAGATAGACTGCGACTGCATCTGGAGCGAATGCAACACAACGAAATCGAAACATACCGAAATGATGTAACCTTGATTGCGGCAGAGTGACCCTAGAAAACTACGTCGACGATAAGCGCAGTGCCTTGATGTCCCGTGTGCGGCAGCGAGGCACTAAGCCCGAATTGATTGTAGCCTCGTGGCTACGCAGAGCGGGATACGCTTATCGATTAAACGTGAAATCGCTGCCGGGATCGCCAGACTTCGCCAACAGGAAGCGGAAATGGGCGATCTTCGTCAACGGGTGTTTCTGGCACCACCACACCTCATGTAAAAGGGGAACGACACCCAAGTCGAATGTGGATTTTTGGCAATCAAAATTCAGCGTTAATCGCAGCCGGGATGCCGCAGCGATCAAATCCCTGCGGCGAAGAGGGTACAAAGTTATCCTGATATGGGAATGCGAGACGTTAAGCGGAGTGGTCTTGGCTGAAAAGCTTCAAAGATCTTTGAAGCGCGTCGAGTAAATATGGCTAAGGCGATCTACCATTGACGCATAATGATAAATGTCCCCCGGCTGGGGAGCCGGTCGCTCTTCGAACAACCTGACTTGCGAGCCATCGTTCGTGAAATCGGCCACCACAATGGCCAAGGCGTCGTAGCCGACATCTCCGGTCTTTGATCGTTTGGGTAACTGCTTGATTTTGTCGATCGCCAGTCCGGCATCCCGTGGTTGCTGATGTGCGCTCCACTCAGGATCCGTTACCCGGTTCTTCTTATTGAGGTCAGGGCTGAGGTATCGATCGGCAATATTGACCATTGCAAATCCCACGGCGATCGCTTGATCGGTTGCACCATGAACGGTCAGATGAGAGGAGTTCAGCTCATCGTAAAGACGTGGAAGGGCGCGCTGGTGCGCGGTCATGCATGCTTTAGCCTCTAAGGCTAGTAGAACACTCCCCACAGGAGCACGAGCGAGCGTAGGCAAAGACTGTAACTGCGCTCCTTCGCGGTCATCGAGTTCTATCCCATATTCGTCGACCATTCCTGCCAAGCTTTGCGGAGAACGCTTCTTCCCGCCGCTGGAAGGCGTGCACAGCACCAAATCAAGATTTTTCTTTCGATCATGTACAAAATCTCTCATCTCATGATTGATGCCGAAGCACACCCTTCCCTCTTCTACGTGGCGCCGTAGAAGAGGGCTCGAAATCAAAAGGTCGAATACGATTCCCCAGCAAGCGACTTTGGAATGGTGATCACTCCTAGAGTGGTATTGCCATGAATTGCCAAAGCGGTCTCTGCGTGTGGGGTTGGACAGCGTTCGAGCTAGGATCTTCGGGCCGTACATTGAACTTCCAAGATAATGAATCGTCTCTAACGGGTCTCGCCACCAATAAGGATGGTCGAACGATGATTTACAACCCCATAGCTTCGACATGCGGAGGCGATCTAACGAAACCGCTTGAACAATCCTCTGTCACGCCGCCTCCCTGCCCTCCCCATACGGATCAAACCGACCGTAGAACGTCTCGCCGTTCGCCGCCATCTCCTTCAGCAGCGGCGTCGGCCTGAAGTGGCCGCCGTAGGTCGCCGCCAGTTTCTCTGCCAGCTCGACAAAGCGCTTCACGCCCATGCCGTCGATGTAGGAGAGCGTGCCGCCCGTGTAGGGGGCGAAGCCGAAGCCGAGGATGGAGCCGACGTCGGCTTCGCGGGGGTCGGTGACGATGCCTTCTTCCACCGTGCGGGCGGCTTCCAGCGCGATGGTGACCAGGAAGCGTTGCTTCAGGGTTTTGACGTCGATTTCCGAGGCCGGCTTCTGCGGGTAGAGGTCCTTCAGGCCCGGCCAGAGGAACTTCTTGGCGGGCTTGGCGGGGTACTCGTAAAAGCCCTGGCCGTTCTTGCGGCCGCGGCGGTCCAGCACGTCGACCATCTTGTCGATGAGCGCCATGTGCTCCGGCTTCACGGCGTTCGGCCCGAGATCGGCGATGGAGGCCTTCATGATCTTCTGGGAGAGATCGACGGCGACCTCGTCGTTCAGCGAGAGCGGGCCGACCGGCATGCCGGCCATCCTGGCGCCATTCTCGATCATGGCCGCCGGCACGCCCTCGGCCAGCATGTCATAGGCTTCGTTGATGTAGCGGAAAACGCAGCGGTTGACGAAGAAGCCGCGCGTGTCGTTGACGACGATCGGCGTCTTCCTGATCCTGGCGACGAAATCCAGCGCCATGGCGAGCGCCTTGTCGCCGGTGTTTTCGCCGAGGATGACTTCGGTCAGCATCATCTTCTCGACCGGCGAGAAGAAGTGGACGCCGATGAACTGCTCTGGACGCTTGGAGTTTTCGGCGAGGCCGGTGATCGGCAGGGTGGAGGTATTGGAGGCGAAGATCGCGGTTTCCGGGATCACGGCTTCCACCTGCTCGATGACGGCCTTCTTGACGGCGCGGTCCTCGAAGACGGCCTCGACGACGAGATCGACATCGGAGAGAGTGGAATAGTCGGGGGTGGGCGTGACGAGGGAGAGAAGCTTTTCGCCGTCTTCCTTCGTCATGCGGCCCTTGCCGACGCTATCGGCAACCAGCTTCTCGGAGACGGCCTTGCCCTTATTCGCGGCGTCCTGGTCGCGGTCGATGAGGACCACGGGAATGCCGGCGGCGGCGGTGACATAGGCGATCGAGGCGCCCATGAAGCCCGCGCCGACGACGCCGACCTTCCTGATCTCCGTCTTCGGAACCCCGGCCGGGCGGCGGGCGCCCTTGCCGAGTTCCTGCATGGAGACGAAGAGCGAGCGGATCATCGAGAAGGCCTCGGTCGTCTGCAGGACTTCCGTGAAGTAGCGTTGCTCGACCTTCAAGGCGGTGTCGAAGGGCAGTTGCAGGCCCTCGTAGACACATTTGAGGATGGCGAGCGCGCCGGGATAATTGCCGGCGGTCTCGCGGCGCAGGATGGCGGGGGCGGCCGGGAAGAGCTGGGCCGCCGCGGGCGTCCAGACGCCGCCGCCCGGGGCCTTGAAGCCCTTCTCGTCCCAGGGGGCGACGGGCTTCAATCCGTCCTTGATCATCTGCTTCGCAGCATTGATCAGTTCGGCGGGCTCGACGACCTGGTGGACGAGGCCCATGGCCTTGGCGCGCTGGGCGGTGAGGTTCTGGCCCGTCGTCATCATCTGCAGGGCGTCCTGGGCGTTGGCCAGGCGCGGCACGCGCTGGGTGCCGCCGGCGCCCGGGAAGATGCCGACCTTGACTTCGGGAAGCGCGATCTTGACCGCCTTTGAATTGGCGGCGACGCGGCCGTGGCAGGCGAGCGAGAGTTCAAAGGCGCCGCCCATGCAGGTGCCGTTGATCGCCGAGACCCAGGGCTTGCCGTTGGTCTCGATCCTGCGCCACAGCCAGGACATGCGGCCGGCTACGTCGAAGAGCTTCTGGACGGCCGACTGCGGGTCCTTCGCCTTTTCCTCGGCCAGCATGGAGAACATCGACTTGATCATGGTGAGATCGGCGCCGCCGGAGAAGGAGGACTTTCCGGAGGTGAAGACGACGCCCTTCACGGTCTCGTCGGCCGTGGTGGCGTCGAGGATCTTCTCGATCTCGTCCATCACCTCCTGCGTGAAGACGTTCATGGATTTTTCCGGCATGTCCCAGGTGACGAGGGCGATGCCGTCTGCGTCGGTTTCGACGGTGAAATTCTTGTAGGTCATCGTCGATCCTCCCTTAGACGCGTTCGATGATGGTGGCGGTGCCCATGCCGGCGCCGATGCAGAGGGTGACGAGGGCGGTGTTGAGATCGCGCCGCTCCAGTTCGTCGAGCACCGTGCCGAGGATCATCGCGCCGGTGGCGCCGAGCGGGTGGCCCATGGCGATCGCGCCGCCGTTGACGTTGATCCTGTCGTGGCTGATGTCGAAGGCCTGCATGTAGCGCAGGACGACCGCGGCGAAGGCTTCGTTGAGCTCGAAGAGGTCGATGTCGGAGAGCTTCATGCCGGAGCGCTTCAGCAGCTTTTCGGTGACGTCGACCGGGCCGGTCAGCATCAGCGCCGGGTCGGAACCGATATTGGTGAAGTGGCGGATGCGGGCGCGGGGCTTGACGCCCATCGCCTCGCCGCCGGCCCTAGAGCCGAGAAGGACGGCGGCGGCGCCGTCGACGATGCCGGAGGAATTGCCGGCATGGTGGACATAGTTGATCTTCTCGACTTCCGGATGGGCCTGGATGCCGACGGCCTCGAAGCCGCCCATCTCGCCCGGCATCTGGAAGGAGGGGTTGAGCGACGCGAGCGACTGCATGTCGGTGCCGGGGCGCATGTGCTCGTCACGGTCGAGGATCACGAGCCCGTTCTGGTCCTTCACCGGGATGACGGACTTGCTGAAATAGCCCTTTTCCCAGGCATTGGCCGCGCGCTTCTGGCTCTCGACCGCATAGGCGTCGACGTCGTCGCGGGTGAATCCGTATTTGGTGGCGATCAGGTCGGCGGACACGCCCTGCGGCATGAAATAGGCCGGGAAGTTGACCGACGGGTCCATGTACCAGGCGCCGCCGGACATGCCCATGCCGACGCGCGACATGGATTCCACCCCGCCGGCGATGACGATGTCGTCGGAACCTGCCGCAACCTTGCCGGCGCCGAAATTCACGGCGTCGAGGCCGGAGGCGCAGAAGCGGGAGATCTGCATGCCGGGGGCGGCGAAGGAATAGCCGGCCTCGAAGGCGGCAGCCTTGGGGATGACGGCGCCGGCATCCATGACGGGATCGACGCAGCCGAAGATGATGTCGTCGACGGTCGAGGTGTCCAGCCCGTTGCGGTCGCGGATGGCCTCGAGCGTCTTCGCCGCGAGGCGGACGGAGGGCACTTCGTGAAGGCTGCCGTCCTTCTTGCCGCGGCCGCGCGGCGTGCGGACGTGGTCGTAAATGAAGACTTCGGTCATGGTGTCATCTCTCCCGTGTCATCTCTTGGGGTGCGGTGAGCACCCTGTAATTCTATTTGGGCCACTCGGACCTTCGCACCGGCGCAAGGGGGTATCTTACCCCCTCACCAACAAAATCTAAGACTTAGCCTTTGGCTAAGATCTTGATTTTGTAACCTCTCCCACAAGGGGAGAGGTAGGGCGCCGTGCACGCCTCCGCGGCATCTCTCCCCCTTGTGGGAGAGAAAGCAATTTCGAAATCTTAGCGCAGCTAAGTTTCAGAAATTGCAAGTGAGGGGATCAGCCCCCGTAATTCGTCAAAACGCTTCCGCCGCCAGTTCCATCATCGTGCCGGCGCCGGCTTCGATGCGGGCCTTGCGCAGGGCCGTTTCCGGCATGATGCGCTCCATGTAGAACCTGGCGGTAACGAGCTTGTTCTTCAGATACTCCTCGCGGGCATCGCCGCCAGCAAGTCCTGCCTGGGCGGCCTTGGCCATCTTCGCCCACATGTAGCCGAGGGTAACGAGGCCGAAGAGGTGCATGTAGTCGGTCGAGCCGGCGCCGGCATTGTCGGGCTTGGCCATGGCGTTCTGCATGAACCACATGGTGGATGCCTGCAGGTCGTTCAGGCCCTTCTTCAGGGCCTTGGTGAACGGTGCCATCGCCTCATCCGCGCGGTTTTCCTCGCAGAAATCGCCGATCTCCTTGAACATGGCCATGACGGCGCGGCCGCCGTTCAGCGCCAGCTTGCGGCCGACGAGGTCGAGAGCCTGAATGCCGTTGGCGCCTTCGTAGATCATCGCGATGCGGGCATCGCGGACATACTGGCTCATGCCCCATTCTTCGATATAGCCGTGGCCACCATAGACCTGCTGCGCCATGACGGCGTGGTCGAAACCCTTGTCGGTCAGCACGCCCTTGAGGATCGGCGTCGCGAGGCCGAGCAGGTCGTCGGCATTCTGGCGCTCCGCGGCATCTTCCGAGCGATGGGCGATGTCGGACTTCAGCGCCGTCCACAGCATGAAGGCGCGGCCGGCTTCGTTGAACGCCCTGATCGTCATCAGCGAGCGGCGGATGTCGGGGTGAACGATGATCGGATCGGCCTTCTTTTCCGGCGCCTTGGGACCGGAGAGCGAGCGGCCCTGGATACGCTCGCGGGCATAGGCGACGGCATTCTGGTAGGCAGTCTCGGCGATGGAGAGGCCCTGCAGGCCGACGCCGAGGCGGGCTTCGTTCATCATGACGAACATGGCCGCGAGACCCTTGTTCTCGGCTCCGATCAGGTAGCCGGTCGCCTCGTCATAGTTCATCACGCAGGTGGAATTGCCGTGGATGCCCATCTTGTGCTCGATGGCGCCGCAGGTGACGGAGTTGCGATCGCCGACGGAGCCGTCCTCGTTCACCATGAACTTCGGCACGATGAAGAGCGATATGCCCTTGGTGCCTTCCGGCGCGCCCTCGATGCGAGCGAGCACCAGATGGATGATGTTGTCGGTCATGCCGTGCTCGCCGGCGGAGATGAAGATCTTCTGGCCAGAGATCTTGTAGCTGCCGTCGCCGTTGGGGACCGCCTTGGTGCGCAGGAGCCCAAGATCGGTGCCGCAATGGGGCTCGGTCAGGTTCATGGTGCCCGACCAGGTGCCCTCAACCATCTTCGGCAGATAGGTCTGCTTCTGCTCGTCCGATCCATGGACGAGGATCGCGGCGATCGCGCCCTGGGTCAGGCCCGGATACATCATCAGCGACATGTTGGCGGACGACATGTATTCGCCGACGGCGGCATGCAGCGTGTAGGGCAGGCCCTGGCCGCCGAATTCCTCCGGAACGGCAAGCCCGATCCAGCCGCCCTGGCAATACTGGTCATAGGCTTCCTTGAAGCCTTTCGGTACGGTCACGGTGCCGTCGTCGTGGCGCGTGCAGCCTTCCTGGTCGCCGAAGAGGTTCAGCGGGAAAAGCGCCTCCTCGGCCACCTTGGCGGCCTCCCCCAGGATCGCCTCGACCATATCGGGGCTCGCATCGGCAAAGCCCGGGAGGTTGCCATAGCGCTCAAGGCCGAGAACATCATTCAGCACGAAAAGGGTATCGTTTACCGGGGCCTTGTAGACAGGCATGAGCGCGCTTCCTCCAAATATCCTCACGGATCTTTCGATCCGCCATCGTCCATAGAACAAATAATTGACGTTTGCGTAAACGTCAAACAATTCACCGGCAGTTTTTGCGCGCCACTCTCTTCCATGGGGCCTTCAGCACCCAAGCCGCCGCCGAAGCTAACGCAATCGTTAAAAAAGTCTGCCCCGGTTAACGGCTTATTTACCACGTCCGTCGAAATATTCGGCACTGGAACGAAGCTTCCTTTGACGCCGCAGGCGGCGGATCGAAGGCGCTTCCTTCCGCCGTGCAGACCGGTTCAGGCACGACGACATTCCGTCACGGGCGACACCGGCGCTAACCGCCATGCTTACACGTCGAAACGAGCAGCGAATATGAACGGTTCACGATCCACATCTCCCCGGCCCACACCTTCGCGGCAAGGCGAGAGATCGTCGCTCGATGCGCTTAACCGGACGATAGAGGGGCTGGAAGCCCGCATCGAGGGCCTGATGAAGGCTCCGCGAAGTGCTCGCCCCCCGATGCCGTCCGAGCACGAGATCGGCGAGCGTTCCGTTCGCGATGCGATGCCGGCGACCCCGAGAATTGAGCAAGTGGCGGACCCGCTGCAGGAGATTCGCAACCGCCAGAGGATGCTCGCAGCCGCCCGCAACGAGGCGCCGCAGCCGACCGCACCCACTGCACCGATTGCAATGCCGCGCCCCCGTCTGGAGCGCTGGCCCGAGACCGCGCCTCATGTCCCGCATCGGACCGCGGCAGAGCGCACGGACGTTCCGCTGCGGGAAATCGTGGATGCCCTGTCGAACCTCCGGCAGGACCTGAAGCAGGATATTGCGGACGGCATCGAGGTCGGCCGGGCGAGTGCAGCCGCGCAAGACCACCGGATCGACGACGATCTTCGGCACAATCTGGCTCGCCTTGCCGACAGCATCCACGTCCTGGATCAACGCGGCGGGCCTGCGGCGGATGCCTTGCGCGCCGAATACGAGGAGCTGCGGGCAGCCATCGGCGGGCTGGCACGCGAAGAGAGCCTTTGGCACCTCGACTCCCGCTGGCAGGGCATCGAAGAACGGATCGTCGGCCTCGACACCCGGGACCTTCGTGAAGAGCTTGCAGGCCTTGCCTACCGCATCGACGAGATCAAGGGCCAGCTCGGCACGATGAGCGACAGCCCCGCGATCCGGGCAATGGAGGACAAACTCCTGGCCGTGGCCGGCGCGATGGAACAGGTCGGCGCGCACATGCGGCCGAACGATGCGCTGACGGAGCAGTTCTCGGTTCTGGACGAACGTCTTGACGAGATCAGTCGGGCGATCGCCGCGAATGGACGCGCATCGGCAGGTTCCGCCCTGGACCACACGGCGCTGCAGAGGCTCGAGAACCGCATCGCCACCCTCGCCGACCAGATCGACGGCATCGGACGCAATTCATCCATCGGGACCGCGGAGGATCTGTCGCAGCGGATCGAAGCGCTCTCGCACCAGATCGAACAGCTTTCGAACGAAGAGAACTCCCTTCGCCTCGAGGAGCGGCTCGAGCAGCTTCTGCACATGCTGTCGCAGCCCGGCGGATCCTATGGGCAGGCGGATTTCGCGGGGCATCTGGCGGATATTTCGGAGAAGATCGAAGGCCTGGGCGAAGGCGAGGTCAACGGGGCGCTCCTGGAACGGTTGGACCAGCTCGTTCGCCGGATCGACCAGTTGGAGAACCGGGGTAGCCTGGCGGCTCCGGCCTTTGAACCTTCAGCCATCGGACGCATCGAGGAGCGATTGAGCGACATCGCTGCCCGCCTGGACGAGACGGTGCACGGCCCGATCGGCGACGGTCCTGCGCTGAAGAGCCTGGAAGCCCAGATCGCGCATCTTTCCGCCCTCATGAGCGAGCCTTCGCGCGCAGCGGCCCATGCGGCGCCGGAAATCGAAAACCGTGTCACGGCGCTCGAAAGCTATATGAGCACCAACGACGAATACATCATCGAAGCGGCCCGTCAGGCTGCCGAGGCGGTGGTCGAAAGTTTCGCCCGTCGAGGCAGCGCCGGCCCGTCCGCCGTCGATGCCACCGCCCTGGCGGCGCTGGCGGAAGACCTGCGCCATCTGGAGGAGCTGACGCGCAACACCGAGGAGCGCTCGCAACACACGCTCGACGCGTTGCACAGCACCCTCGTGCAGATCGCCGACCGGCTGGATGCCATGGAAGATCGGATGGCGACGCCGCTCCCGCCTACGTTCGCGATGCCGGTTCTGGAAACTGCCGCTCCTGTCCACGCACCGTATGCGGAACAGAAGCCGGGCGTGGAAGCCCGTCCGCTCGCCGAGCCGGACAATGTTCATGATGACCTTATCCGCTCGCTTGCCGGCAGCACGGCGCATGCGGGAGGACGGCAGGCGGTTTCCGCCGGGCCAGAGGACGACCAGCATCCGGATGACGTGAGCGTTGCCCCTGATGAGCCCGCGGTCGCCGTGCAGGCGAGCGCGTCGCCGAAGGCCGGGCTCCTCGCCCAGATCTCCAGGCGCCTGCGTCCGGGGCCGAAGCAGGCTCCTTCGAAGCCAGGCCGAACGCTGATCGATCCGGCACCATCGCTCGATCCTGTCGACCTGCTGCCGCCGGAACGCGAGAACGAGCCGCTGGAGCCGGGTTCAGGCGCGCCGGATGTTCGACAGATCCTTGAGCGCGTCCGTGCCAGCCAGGCGGCAGCCGGCAACGACCGAGACCAGGCGGCCGTCGGTGACCGGGCGGACTACATCGCCGCAGCACGGCGTGCCGCCAAGGCCGCGGCAATGGAGACGGACCCTGCGTTCGAGGGCGTGAAGGGACGCAAGAAGGGCAAGGGGAAGGCCGCGGGTCGCTCGACCGGCTCGGCCCTTTCCCGCCACAGGCGACCGATCATGATGGCAGTCGGTGCCGTGCTGCTGGTGCTGATGGCCGTGCCGCTCGTCAAGAACCTGGCCTCTCAGGACGCGGCTCCGCAGCCGCCGGTGGTCAAGGAGATGCCGGCGCAGGACCAGGCATCCGCGCAAGGCGGTACCAGCACCTCGCCGGTCGAAACAGCCTCCGAAGAGCCGTTGGCCGTTCGCGCCGGGCCCGAAGTGGCGGAGCAGGCGGCAATCACCGCGCCGGCTGAAAATGCCGCCGGCCTGGAGACGAGCGCTACGCCGCCGCCCGCCGTCGAAGCCACCCCGTTGCTGGAGCCGCGTCCGGCGGAAGGCGTCGCTGCCACGCTCGAACGCCCAGAGGGCGGCGAGCAGCAGGCCGAAGCCGCTACGGCCCCGGAGGCAGAGCCGGCTTCACCGGCAATCGTCGTTCCTGCCTCCATCGGACCGGAGTCGCTGGCCAAGGCAGCGCAGTCCGGCGATCCCGTGGCGCTCTTCGAAATCGGCGCACGCTACACGGAAGGGCGTGGGGTCGGTGTCGATCTTGCCGAAGCCGCCAACTGGTACAAGCTCGCTGCCGACCGCGGCTCCGCACCCGCGCAGTACCGGCTCGGCAATCTGTTCGAGAAGGGCAACGGGATAGAGAAGGACCTGGACAAGGCAATGGCCTATTACAACCGGGCCGCAGATGCCGGCAATGCCAGTGCCATGCACAATCTGGCCGTGCTGAGCGCCTCCGGCGCCAGGGGCGAGCCCGATTACGCCGCCGCTATCGACTGGTTCAGGAAGGCGGCGGAACTCGGCGTTTCCGACAGCCAGTTCAACCTCGCCATCCTCTATGCCCGCGGCAACGGCGCTCCGCAGGATCTGGTCGAGTCCTACAAATGGTTTGCGATCGCCGCGAAGGGCGGCGACACGGATGCCGCGCAGAAGCGCGACGAAGTGGCGAAGGCGATGCGGAAGGAACAGGTGGACGCAGCCCGGACGGCGGCCGATGCCTGGAAGCCGCAGACACCGAAGGCCGAAGCAAACAGCGTGCAGCTTCCCGACGAATGGGCCGGCGAAAAGCCGGTGAAGACTTCCTCGGTCGACATGGAAAAGGCGATCCGCAACATCCAGGCCATCCTCAACAAGAACGGCTTCGAAGCGGGCGAGCCGGACGGCAAGATGGGGCAGAGAACCATCGGCGCGATCAAGGCGTTCCAGACATCCGTCGGCCAGGAAGCGACCGGCAAGATCAACGATGCGCTGGTGAAGGAACTCCTGGCCCGCAACACCTGAACCGGGGCGACACGCCCGACGGAGCAAGAGCGCGACGCCGAAGGCACGTCGGATTTGCCTCTCCACGGGCATGAAGAGAGACATCTTCATGCCTTGTTCACCGGGCATGTGACACACTTCCCTTCCATCGCAGCGGGGGCGGCAAAAACCGCCCGCGCGCCGCGTCGTGATGCTCATTCGCCTGTCGGGGTTCCGCCGTGACTGTCTACCTGCCGATCGCAGAGCTTTCGGTGAACATCTTCATCATCCTGGGCATGGGCGCGGCCGTGGGCTTCCTGTCCGGGATGTTCGGCGTCGGCGGCGGCTTCCTGATCACCCCGCTCCTGATCTTCTACAACATTCCGCCGATGGTGGCTGTCGCAACGGGCGCCAACCAGGTCGTCGCCTCGTCCATCTCCGGCGCGATCACGCATTTCCGGCGCGGCACGCTGGATATCAAGCTCGGAACGGTCCTTCTCGTCGGCGGTCTTGCAGGGGCGACAGTCGGCATCGCGATCTTCTCATGGCTCCGGCGGCTCGGGCAGCTCGACCTGTCCATCTCGCTGCTCTACGTCGTGCTTCTCGGCACCGTCGGGACCCTCATGCTGAACGAGAGCCTGAGGGCGCTCAGACGGTCGGCGCGTAACGAGCCTCCGGTCGCCAAGCGGCCGGGGCAGCATATCTGGGTCCACCGGCTGCCGTTCAAGATGCGCTTCAAGCGCTCGAAGATCTATCTCAGCGCC
>DASUPM010000202.1:0-9939 GCA_036281095.1 Pseudorhizobium sp. | reverse complement strand
GCGAAGCGCTTGAAGAGGACGGACTTGCCCTCCATGACCGGCTTTGAGGCAAGCGCGCCGAGATTGCCGAGGCCGAGGATCGCCGTGCCGTTGGAGATGACGGCGACCATGTTGCCGCGTGTCGTGTAGTCGTAGGCGGTTGCCGGGTCAGCAGCGATCGCCTTCACCGGCACGGCGACGCCCGGCGAATAGGCGAGCGACAGGTCGCGCTGGGTGGCCATGGGCTTGGTGGGGTTGATTTCCAGCTTGCCGGGGCGGCCCTCAGCGTGGAATGCGAGTGCTTCCTGTTCGGTCACGGAAGCGCGCGTGCGGGCGGCCTTGTCGTTCACGGGTGGTGTTCCTCCAGCTTCTTGTGGGCAGCCGTCCTCGGGGCCGCACGCAATGTTGTCTTTCAAGGGCCAACATCGATAGAGTCGCCCATTCTAGAGCGCAACAAAAAACCGGTTCCGTGACACATTTTGAAAGATTCTCCATCGACGCCTTGAGTGCGGCCGAATTGGCCACTGCGGAAAGCCGCGCGTCTGCCACGCCGATGATGGAGCAGTATATCGAGATCAAGGCCAATAACCCTGGCTGCCTCCTGTTCTACCGAATGGGAGACTTCTACGAGCTGTTCTTCGAGGATGCCGTCGATGCGTCGCGTGCGCTGGGGATAACGTTGACCCGGCGCGGCCAGCATATGGGGCAGGACATTCCGATGTGCGGCGTGCCGATCCACGCTGCCGACGACTATCTTCAGAAGCTGATCGCGCTCGGCTTCCGCGTCGCCGTCTGCGAGCAGGTGGAGGACCCCGCCGAGGCGAAGAAGCGCGGATCGAAGTCGGTCGTCAAGCGTGACGTGGTGCGGCTGGTCACGCCGGGTACCCTCACTGAAGACAAGCTGCTGTCGCCCTCGGAGTCCAATTATCTGATGGCGCTCGCGCGCATCCGTGGCGGCTCCGAACCGCAACTGGCGCTTGCCTGGATCGACATTTCCACCGGCGTCTTCCGGCTCGCCGAAACCGAGCAGCCGCGCCTGCTCGCCGACATCCTGCGTATCGACCCGCGAGAGCTGATCGTGCCGGACACGATGTTCGGCGATGCGGAACTGAAGCCGGTTTTCGATGTACTGGGAAAGGTGGCCGTTCCGCAGCCTGGCGTGCTCTTCGACAGCGCGACCGCCCAAACCCGGATAACCCGCTATTTCGGCGTCGGCACCCTCGACGGTTTCGGGAATTTCTCCCGCGCGGAACTTGCCGCGGCGGCGGCGGCGATCGCCTACGTGGAAAAGACCCAGATTTCCGAGCGGCCGCCGCTCGGCATTCCCGAGCGGGAGAGCGCCGCCTCGACGCTGTTCATCGATCCTGCCACGAGGGCCAACCTCGAATTGACGCGAACCCTGTCGGGTGCCCGCGACGGGTCGCTGCTCAAGGCGATCGACCGCACCGTGACCGGTGGCGGCGCCAGGCTTCTGGCGGAGCGGCTGATGTCGCCGCTGACCGACCCGGTCGTCATCAATCGGCGCCTCGATTCCGTTTCCTTCCTCCTGGAGGAGCCATCGCTCTGCTCGGACCTGAGGACCGCGCTGAAGCATGTGCCCGACATGCCACGGGCACTGTCGCGGCTGGCGCTCGACCGTGGCGGGCCACGCGATCTTGGCGCCATTCTTCACGGACTTAAAGCCGCCCATGCGGTGAGCGCATTTCTGGAGCGGTCGATGCTGCCGGAGGAGCTTGGGGAGGCGCTTGCCCACCTGAAGGCGCTGCCGCCGGATCTGGAAGCCATGCTCGGCAGCATGCTCGCCGACGAATTGCCGCTCCTGAAGCGCGACGGAGGCTTTCTTGCGGAGGGCGCGGAGCCGGAGCTCGACGAGGTGCGGGCGCTACGCGACCAGTCCCGCAAGGTCATTGCCGGTCTCCAACTCCAATACGCGGAAGAAACCGGGATACGGTCCCTGAAGATCAAGCACAACAACGTCCTCGGCTATTTCATCGAAGTGACCGCCGGGAACGCCGGGCCGATGACCGAGACGGCGGAAGGCAAGGCTCGCTTCATTCACCGGCAGACCATGGCGAATGCCATGCGCTTCACCACAACGGAACTTGCCGACCTCGAAAGCCGCATCGCCAACGCGGCCGGACGCGCGCTCGCGATCGAACTCGCAGCCTATGACAGGATGGCTGCCGCCGTGATCGCAGAGGCCGAGGCGATCAAGAAGGGCGCTCGCGCCATCGCGACCGTCGATGTCGCCGCCGGCCTTGCCTTGCTTGCCGAGGAATGGGGCTATCATCGGCCCATCGTCGATATGTCGCGGATGTTTGCGATCGAGGGTGGCCGGCATCCGGTGGTGGAGCAATCGCTGCGGAAGCAGTCCGAGGGGCCGTTCATCGCCAACGACAGCGATCTCTCTCCCGCCGAAGGCGGGGAATTCGGTGCGCTCTGGCTGCTCACCGGTCCCAACATGGGCGGCAAGTCCACGTTTCTGCGGCAGAATGCGTTGATCGCGATCCTTGCCCAGACAGGTTCATTCGTCCCCGCGGCTTCCGCGCATATCGGTGTTGTTGATCGGCTGTTCTCGCGCGTCGGTGCATCAGACGATCTGGCCCGCGGCCGGTCCACCTTCATGGTCGAGATGGTCGAGACTGCGGCCATCCTGAACCAGGCGACGGACCGGTCGCTGGTGATCCTGGACGAGATCGGTCGCGGGACGGCGACGTTCGACGGCCTTTCGATCGCCTGGGCCGCAGTGGAGCATCTGCACGAGGTCAACCGCTGCCGCGGGCTTTTTGCAACCCATTTCCACGAGCTCACGGTGCTTTCGGAAAAGTTGGGCAGGCTCTCCAACGCCACCATGCGCGTCAAGGAGTGGGACGGTGAAGTGATCTTCCTTCACGAAGTCGGCCCCGGAGCGGCGGACCGGTCCTATGGCATTCAGGTCGCCCGGCTGGCGGGACTGCCGGCTTCGGTCGTGACCCGCGCGAGGGATGTCCTGACAAAGCTGGAGGATTCCGACCGCAAGAACCCCGCAAGCCAGTTGATCGACGACCTGCCGCTGTTTCAGGTGGCGGTCCGGCGCGAGGAAGTGCAACGCTCCACTCCGTCCAGGGTGGAAGAGGCGCTGAGGGCCATCAATCCCGATGACATGACGCCGCGAGATGCTCTCGACGCCCTGTATGTGCTGAAGAAGCAACTCACCGGGGCATAGCTGCAGCCGGCTTCGCATACGAAGTATGAAGGCCTGCGGAATATAGACATTGTCCAGCATGCCCCGGAGCGGATATAGGCTCCGTTCAGGCTGGCATCGGCAGGACGACATGGCCCAGGACGCGAACGATTTCTCCGATATCCTCGATGTGGGGCAACTGCGGGCAGATTGCCGCGCGGCAGTGCAGGGTGAAGGCCGGACAGCTCTCGAGGCCCGTGCCGCAGTGCTGGCGGTTCTCCGGGCCGCATGTACGGATGGCCGCACGAGGATACGCCACCTTCTCGACAAGGACGGAGGCGGCCTTGCCTGCGCGAGCCGGCTGTCGTGGCTGCAGGACCAGTTGATCCAGGCCCTTTACGAGGTGGTGGCGGAGACGCTTCATCCTGAATCGACCGCAGTCGCCATTGCTGCGGTCGGCGGGTATGGCCGCGACACGCTCGCCCCCGGTTCCGATATCGACCTGCTCTTCCTTCTGCCGGCCAGAAACTCGGAAGCCATGCGCAAGGGGATCGAGTTCCTTCTCTACGTCCTGTGGGACATGGGCTTCAAGGTCGGACATGCGACCCGCACCATTGAGGAGTGCATCCAGCTTTCCAAGTCCGACATAACCATACGCACCGCCATTCTGGAGTGCCGCTATGTCTGTGGCGATCAGGCTCTGGTCGCGGATCTGGAGAAGCGCTTCGACACGGAGATCGTCGCGGGAACCGGGCCGGAGTTCATCGCCGCCAAGCTCGCGGAACGTGACATGCGTCACCAGAAGGCCGGCGATACCCGCTATCTGGTCGAGCCGAACGTGAAGGAAGGCAAGGGGGGGCTGCGGGACCTCCACACGCTCTTCTGGATCTCGAAATACTACTATCGGATCCGCGACCCTCGGGAACTCGTGAAGCTAGGCGTCCTGTCGCGGCACGAATGGAAGATCTTCCAGAAATCGGCCGACTTCCTCTGGGCCGTTCGCTGCCACATGCATTTTTTGACCGGAAAGGCGGAGGAGCGGCTGTCGTTCGACATCCAGCGAGAGATTGCCGGCAGCCTGGGCTATCACCGGAGGCCCGGTCTTTCGGCGGTCGAGCGATTCATGAAGCACTACTTCCTGGTCGCCAAGGATGTCGGCGACCTCACCCGGATATTCTGCGCAGCCCTGGAGGACCAGCAGGCCAAGGAAGCTCCCGGACTGAAGCGAGTGATCTCGCGCTTCACCAAGCGCGTTCACAAGATCCCGGGAACGGTGGATTTCGTCCAGGATCGCGGTCGCATCACGGTGGCCAACCCGGACGTCTTCAAGCGGGACCCGGTCAACATCATTCGCCTCTTCCACGTCGCAGACATCAACGAACTGGAATTCCACCCGGACGCGCTGAAGCGGGTGACGCGGTCTCTCTCGCTCATCACCGACGAAGTGCGGGAAAACGAAGAGGCAAACCGCCTGTTCCTCAACATGCTGACTTCGCGGCGGGAGCCGGCACTGATGCTGAGGCGGATGAACGAGGCCGGAGTTCTCGGCCGTTTCATCCCGGAGTTCGGCCGGATCGTCTCGATGATGCAGTTCAACATGTATCATCACTATACCGTGGACGAGCACCTGCTGAGGTCGGTGGAGGCCCTGTCGGAAGTCGACAAGGGGCAGGCCGCGGACATTCATCCGCTGTCGAACATGCTGATGCCGAATATCGAGGAGCGGACGGTGCTCTATGTCGCGGTCCTGCTCCACGACATCGCCAAGGGGCGACAGGAGGATCATTCGATCGCCGGCGCCCGCATCGCCCGGACGCTCTGCCCGCGCCTGGGCCTGAACGCCAAGCAGACGGAGCTGGTGGTCTGGCTGATCGACCAGCACCTGCTCATGTCGATGACCGCGCAGACCCGCGATCTTCACGACCGCAAGACGATCACCGACTTTGCCGAGAAGGTGCAGTCGATGGATCGGCTGAAGCTGCTGCTGATCCTGACCATCTGCGATATCCGCGCCGTCGGCCCCGGTGTCTGGAATGGCTGGAAGGGCCAGCTTCTGCGCACGCTCTACTATGAGACCGAACTTCTGCTCTCCGGCGGCTTCTCGGAACTGTCGCGCAAGGAGCGGGCGAAACAGGCGGAGGAGGACCTCTTCAACGCCTTGGCGGACTGGAGCCAGAAGGATCGGCGTGTTTATTCGCGGCTCCATTACCAGCCCTACCTGCTGTCGGTCGATCTTGATGATCAGGTGCGTCACGCCCATTTCATCCGAGAGACCGACCAGGCGGGCCGCGTGCTCGCAACGACCGTCCGCACGCACTCGTTCCATGCCATCACCGAGATCACCGTACTGGCTCCGGACCACCCCCGGCTGCTGTCGATCATCGCCGGCGCCTGTGCGGCTGCCGGCGCAAACATTGCTGATGCGCAGATCTTCACCACCACCGACGGGCGGGCGCTCGATACGATCCTGGTCAACCGCGAATTTCCCAACGACGAGGACGAGATGCGCCGTGCGGCCACGATCGGGCGGATGATCGAGGACGTGCTGTCGGGTAGGAAGCGGCTGCCGGAGGTCATTGCCACCAGGGCGAAGACGAAAAAGCGCAACAGCGCCTTCGACATCCCGCCTTCGGTGATCCTGTCCAACGGCCTGTCCAACAAGTTCACCGTCATCGAAGTCGAGTGCCTCGACCGGCCAGGCCTGCTTGCCGAGATCACTGCGGTGCTCGCTGATCTTTCGCTCGACATCCATTCGGCGCGCATCACCACCTTCGGGGAGAAGGTGATCGATACCTTCTACGTGACGGACCTCCTCGGTTCGAAGATCACCAACGAAAACCGCCACGGCAACATCGCGGCACGGCTGAAGGCTGTGATGGCGGAGCAGGAGGACGAATTGAGGCGGGGCATGCCGTCCGGCATCATCGCGCCCGCCCCCCTTCCCGGACGCGGAACGCAGCCCGGGCAACGCCGACCGAAGGCCGAAGCATGACCCTTGTCAGGAAATTCGCAACCGTTGGCGGAGCGACCCTCGGCAGCCGGATCTTCGGCTTCGCGCGGGAAACCCTGATGGCGGCGGCGCTCGGGACCGGCCCGATGGCCGACGTCTTCTATGCCGCCTTCCGTTTCCCGAACCTCTTCCGACGTCTCTTTGCAGAAGGCGCTTTCAACGCCGCCTTCGTGCCGCTCTTTTCTAAAGAAATAGAGAGCAACGGCGTCGAGGGTGCGAAGCGCTTTTCCGAAGAGGTCTTCGGGGTCCTGTTCTCCGCGCTGCTCATCATCACCATCGCCATGGAACTGGCCATGCCCTGGCTGGTGGACTGGATCATAGCGCCCGGTTTCGCGGATGATCCGCAAAAATCGGCGATCACCGTCCGGCTGGCCGCGGTGATGTTTCCCTATTTGATGTGCATGTCGCTGACGGCGATGATGAGCGGCATGCTGAACTCGCTGCACCATTTCTTCGCAGCCGCCATCGCTCCGGTTTTCCTCAACGTCGTGATGATCGCCGCGCTCGCCTATGCATGGTGGACCGGTGCCGATCCGCTGATGACGGCATGGTATCTGTCGTGGAGCGTGCTGGTGGCGGGCATCCTGCAATTGGCCGTGGTCTATTTCGGCGTCCGGAATGCGGGCATCAAAATCGGCTTTCGCCGTCCCAGGATGACGCCCAACGTCAAGCGGCTCCTCGTTCTTGCTATACCGGCGGCGATCACCGGCGGCATCACGCAGATCAACCAGATCATCGGCCAGGCGATTGCCTCCGGAAAGGATGGCGCGATCGCCGCGCTCCAGTATGCCGACCGGATCTACCAACTGCCGCTCGGGGTGGTCGGCGTTGCGGTCGGCGTCGTGCTGTTGCCGGAACTGTCGCGCGCGCTCAAGGGCGGGCAGATGAAGGAAGCGGCCGGCATCCAGAACCGCTCGCTGGAGTTCGTGTTGTTTCTGACGCTTCCCGCTGCGGCGGGCCTCTGGGTTCTGTCGGAGCCGATCATCCGCGTCCTCTATGAGCGCGGTGCGTTTTCCGCGCAGAATACCGCGGTCGTCGCGTCCATTCTGGCGATCTATGGCATCGGCCTGCCCGGTTTCGTGATGATCAAGGCGCTGCAGCCCGGCTTCTACGCTCGGGAAGATACCCGCACCCCGATGCGCTTCACGATAGTTTCGGTCATCGTGAACTCGGCGCTTGCCATTTCCCTCTTTCCGATCCTTGCGGAGCGCGGGATTGCAACGGCCGAGGCCGTCGCCGGCTGGGTCAACACAGTGCTCCTGTTCTCAACACTGCTCTGGCGAGGCGATCTCGTCTGGGAATGGTCGCTGCTGCGGCGAACGCTGCTTCTGATGGTAGCTGCCGGGGCGATGGCTGCCGGCCTGCTCTATGCCTTGCCCCATGCGGCTCCCTGGCTTGCGCCCGACGTGCCGCTCCTCCAGCAGGTTCTGGCCCTCGGCGGTCTCATCGCGCTTGCCGTGTCGATCTATTTCCCGGTCGCCTTCCTGATCGGCGGGGCGGACATCGGAATGATCCGCCGAAACCTCAAACGAAGGCGGCGTGAGAGCTAGGATCGCTTCTTGCGACCGCAATGGGCCCAGCGGCGCTTCGGCCCGATATCGACATGTACTATGCCGTTACAGTAGCGGCCGATCCCGCCGATCCCGGGGGCTGATGCCGCCGCCCGAAGGATGCGCTTTTCGGATACGCCGGGCACGCGGATGTCGGCGGCGTAGCAACGGCTGTGTTGGGAGCGGCCGGACTTCGGTCGATGCCCGGACGTCACCATCGGCCTCTTGCCGGTCTGGATCGCGATATGGGCGAGGATCGCCTTCAGCTTCTCGGGAAAGCAGCCGGTTCGGACGCTGACGCGCTGCAGGGTATAGGCGGCGGAGTAGTCGTGTTTGATAAGGTTGCCGCGACGCTTGCGGTTGTCGCCCGCTTCCGCAATCCCGCTCAGGCTGAGCGAGAGGAGAGAGGCAAGCGCGACACGAAGAACAATGCGCATGATATCCCCCAAAGAATAGCCCGCGATCATCTCGGGCCCGCGTTGGTGGAAGCAAAATGATTTTCAAAAATGTCGCAAATGTGGACGGCTTTTCTCGGTCGAGAAGGTTAAGCCTATAAGACGATAAAGTTTATCGGGAGTATGGGATGGCTTAAGCTGGAAAAACGTTCCAGATCCGCTTATGAATCAAGGGAAGTAGCGATCGATAGAAAGCTATGCAAAATCCAGTGACTTCCTTGGTGTTTTGCCGCAATAGCAGGCACTTTCATCCATATGGATGATCTGGAGTATGGCTCGGTTGGTTAGGTCAGGAGTGGATTATGGCGAAAATGTGGCGGTAGCATCTCGCTGCGCTCCTGCTCCCTTGATCGCAAGCGCGGCGAAGTGCATAAGCGCGACCGTTAGCAACATGGCCCACAGGGCCTGGGGCCTTCCACAAGCCTATTGAGGACAAGATGAACACGTTCAAGCCGCTCGTCTTTTCGGGCGTCCAGCCAACCGGCAACCTCCATCTCGGCAACTATCTCGGCGCAATCCGCAAGTTCGTCGCCCTGCAGGAGAACAACGACTGCATCTATTGCGTCGTGGACCTCCACGCCATTACTGCCCAATTGGTGCATGACGATCTTCGCAACCAGATCCGCTCGATCGCGGCGGCGTTCATCGCGTCCGGCATCGATCCCGTGAAGCATATCGTGTTCAACCAGTCGGCCGTGCCGCAGCATGCGGAACTGGCCTGGGTCTTCAATTGCGTCGCGCGCATCGGCTGGATGAACCGGATGACGCAGTTCAAGGACAAGGCCGGCAAGGATCGTGAGAACGCCTCGCTCGGACTGCTGGCCTATCCGAGCCTGATGGCGGCCGACATCCTCGTCTACCGCGCGACTCATGTCCCGGTGGGCGACGACCAGAAGCAGCACCTGGAGCTTGCCCGCGACATCGCCCAGAAATTCAATATCGACTTCCAGGAGAAGATCCGCACAACGGGTACCGGCGTCGACATGGTGGTCGGCGAGGAGCCGATCCACGGATTTTTCCCGCTGGTGGAGCCGCTGATCGAGGGACCGGCACCCCGCGTCATGTCGCTGAAGGACGGCACGAAGAAGATGTCCAAGTCCGACCCGTCGGACCTGTCGCGCATCAACCTGATGGATGACGCGGACACCATCCTCAAGAAGATCCGGAAAGCAAAGACCGATCCGGATTCCCTGCCGAGCGAGGCGGAGGGGTTGAAGGGCCGTCCGGAGGCCGAGAACCTTGTCGGCATCTACGCCGCGCTCTCGGATCGGGCGAAGGAGGATGTGCTGAAGGAGTTCGGCGGCCAGCAGTTCTCCAGCTTCAAGCCGGCGCTCGCCGATCTTGCCGTGCATGTTCTTTCTCCGATCACCGCGGAGATGCGCCGGCTGATGGATGACACCACGCACATAGATGCCATTCTCCGCGATGGCGGTGAGCGCGCCAGGGCTCGCGCAGAAAAGGTGATGGGCGACGTCTTCGACATCATCGGCTTTCTGCGCTGATTGAGACAACGGATCGCAGAGGCGCCGGTTTCCATTTTTCCGCTTTGGTATAAATTCCGCAGTCGGCCGGTTGGGCCGACGGTCGGAAGGAAGGGGCTGCCATGGTTTCACAACGTCTTTCGCGCCTCGAGGGACATCGTCGCAAGTTCATGGCGGTCATCGACGGCACGCCGGAATGCGAGCGCGCCGTCCACTATGCCGGGCGCCGTGCAAAGAATTCGAACGGCGGGCTGGTCCTGCTGTTCGTGATCCCGGAGGGAGACTTCCAGCAGTGGCTGGG
>DASUPM010000201.1:0-14494 GCA_036281095.1 Pseudorhizobium sp. | reverse complement strand
TGGCGTTCGCGCTGCTCGCTGTTGCGGATGTCTTCCGGTTTCCTTGCCATGGCCTTCCTCGGCTGTCTTCAAGGAGCCATGCCAGACCAATGGACCGGAGGTAACGATCGCTGCGGCAGAGTTGGTGAACGGGGTTTATGAATCGCTCGCACGCACATCTGAATCGGATTTCCAGAGTTCGGAATCGGATGAGCGCAATTTGACATAAGTCGCCCGCACGTTGCCTCAGGTCGAGATGACGTGTCAGGACGCAAACCTTGTCCGTGAATCGGATGCGCAGAGGCTTGAATCGGAACTCCGCAACTCTGAATCAGAAGAGCGCAACTTGTCTCAACGTGCGGGCACGTCATCTCAAAGCGGCGCAACCTGCGGAAGGCGATACGTCACACGGTTAAGAACTTCAATTTACGGCTTCGGGCAGTCAGTGTTGTTCGTGTACGCAGCCGCGTTTTCTTAGTTGCATGAGCTTACGGCCATAGGAGGGCGCATCGGTCGGTGGCTGCTACCCGCGACACTCGCTCACTTCGACATGTATTGGCCACACACGTCCTGAAGCAGACCGCCATCAGACTATGCCGGATACAGTGCCAACCATGGCGGTCGGCCGCTGCCACAAGCACGATGGCACTGGCGGCCGGGCTTCCGTCCGCACTTCAACGAACCGCAGCCTGACCTGGTGGCGGAGCGGAGAGTTCCCTCCGCTCCGATTGTTTCATTTCTTGCCTTCTCGCGCCCATGGCGGGGGTTGCTTGTTCTCGATCCACGGAAGAAGCTGGAGCGGCTTAGGTTCGATGGCCGATGTGATGATCGGATAGTGCTTGAGCGCGCTCCGCATCAGCGGAAGATCCGCGGGATTGGTGTAGCGCGTATTGGTCTCACTGCCTTCGCTCAGTCGACCCGAGATGTCATCGATGATCTCAGGCGAAACACCCGCCTGCTTCAGGGTGTCGGCCATGCCGTGACGAAGTGCGTGGATCGCACGCTTCCACATTTTTTCACCGAGCGCTCCCTGCATCACAGGGACGAAGGTGTCGTAGAAACGATCGCCAGGGTCGTTATCTGTCTTGTCCGAGAAGAGGTCGGGAAAAAGCGCCTCGTATCCAAGTCGCTTGATAGCCTCAACGTAGTCGATGAAGCCCAGTCGGACGATTTCCTCGGGTACCGGAAGCAGCCGCTCCGACTGTGCGGTCTTCAGCCGCCGCAGGCTGTTCGTCCGGAGGATGATGACATAGCCGTTCTCGTCCTTCGCGATATCATTCACGGAAAGACCGGCGAACTCCTTCCTCCTCGGTCCCAGGTAGGTGAACAGGATCGGCAGATAATAGAGCGCATCGTGGAAGACATGCTTTCCCGTTTTGCGCCGCTTGCCCCGGAGGTGACCTATCGACCCGCAGAAGACCGGACTTGAGAAGATCGGAGCGATGTCCTGCGGCTTGGGCTTATACTGCTGGCGACGGACCTCGCCCAGTTTTGGCTTCCTGGGGCGTAGACCTTCGAAGGTCCAGCTCTCGATTTCGAAGCCATGACCTTTGAGATGCTTCAGGAAGTGCTGCAGATTGCCAAAGTGCTTGCGGATGGTCCCGGCCGCGAGGCCTACCTTTGCCTCGGTTCCGGAGGCTTCAGCCGCTTTGCGCAGTTTTGCGCCCTCTGCGCGCAGTTCCGGTGCCGACATGATCCTCATCCGGCTGCTTCGGCCCCAGTCCGTCGGAATGTGGTTGAAGTGTTGCCGCAACTGACCGATGTGAAACTGCGCGATCTGTCCGGAATGCTCGACCCCATGTTCCTCGAGCACTGTCTTGAACATCCTCACCAGGGCCATTGCGTCGCGTCCGGTGTCCTTCGTCCACTCGTCGCCCATATTGTCGATCAGCTTCTCACATTCCTGCTCGAAATCCGAAACCGCGACAACCCGCTGCTCGGTTTCCGGAGCTTGCGGCGTCGGCTTCGTTGTCGTCATCGGGCGAGGCGTCAGCTCGAGATAGGCCAGTTCCGGTTCGTCCGGAACAGCCGCCGCCGAGGCAATCGACGGTTGCTCATCGACCAGAACTGCAGGAGCCGGAGATGAAACTTGAGCATTCGCCGCCTTCATGTCGGCAACCGACGCCACAGCTCTTCCGCCGCCCGTGAACTCGCTCTGGCTCCTGTCGACGAGGTCGTGGCGTTCGTCAATGTCCAACAGGGCTGCCGCGCGGCCTTCGAAGATCTTGGACATGGCGCGCTCACGATTGACCGCCGTGTCATCGATCTCGAAGTTGTAGATCAGCCGTCGGATGCCTTCTTCGAAGCCGGGGCTGCGCGCCATTGCCAGTTCGCCGCGATAGTTGGCGCGAATGGCATCGACATGCGATGCTGGCACGCCATTGTTCAAGAGGTAGGTGAGGCCCGCGCAGCCACTCTCCAGAGGTAGCTCCACGCGCGTGCCGAACTTTGCCAGGAGCTGATAGGCCCAGCCAGCCTCGAGATCGAGCTCCATCTCTACGACATCGCCGCCGCGGCCGTTGCGCTTGGCCATGGTGCTGATGTCATCGAGCCTCTCGGTTTCCTCGTCCCGTACATGCTCGAACAGCATCTGGAGTTGGCGCTTGCTGGACATCGCTTCCTTCGAATTCACCTTCATTTCGGCCAGGCGCGTGTTCAGCTTCCGGCCAATGACCTGCGCCTTTCTATGGTCGGAACAATGAAGGCTGAGTGAAAGACGGCTGCCCGGAGGGCAGTGAACAAATGCGGCGGGGATGCGCGGACGCCAGTAGAAGATGTTTCCGCGGCGGATCAGATTCTCGACCTCGTGGCGCACGGCCATGACGAATGCCCTGTCTCGGGGCCCGAAGGTTTGGCTGCGGCGGTTGAGCGCCTGGGCATCACCTTTGGGCTACAGTTTTGGGCATCAGGTCGCCAATGATGCCAAAACGGGATCCGGCACGACTGGAAAAACAAGGGAATCAGGGCTTTTTGGGAGAATTGGCTGGGGAACCTGGATTCGAACCAGGACTAACGGAGTCAGAGTCCGTGGGTCTACCGTTAACCTATTCCCCAACGAAGCGCGGCATTCCGCGGCGCTTGATGTGCGCGGCTTATAACCAAAGCCCCGGCCGATGCAAAGACTCTTTTTAAAAAAAATCTGCGGGGGTGAAACCGCGTCTCCGGTGAGGTGGTATGCGTTCCGCGAAAAACCATTGGCGAATTTGGTCGTCGCTGTTATCTTGCGCCCAACGAAACGATAACCGCCAGCTGCATGCCGAACGGCCGTGCGCGGCGAGATGGACATTGAGTGATGGACCCCGATAGCGGCGAAAAGCCGCCGGAAGGCGGGGCGTCGATTGCAGGGCGTGGCGAGGGGAAATCCTCCCGCCGACGCAAGGCGAAGCGCAGGGGCAAGAAGCCTCACGCGGCGGCTGGCGTGCATGGCGGATCAGCGCAGCAGGCTGGTCCGGTCGGGCGGCCCGAAACGAACGACGCCAAAAATTCCTCGCGAAAGCGCAAGCGTCGCCGTGCCCGCCCGGCGCTGGCCGGCAAGGCCGGGCCGGAGCGCGTGAACGGCGCGTTGGAGCCGGGCATCTCGGCTCGTCCCCCCGCAGACCAGGCGGAAAACGCAAGCCCCCGCAAGCGTCGCAAGAAGAGCCGCGGCGGGCGCGGGCCGCAGGGCCGGCCGCTGGTTCAGGCGCGCCAGGAACCGGCCTTCGATCCAGGCATTGTCGTTGCGGCATCCGCTCCTGCGGCTAGGGCGATGGCGAAGCCGGAGGGTGTCAACGGCGCGCGCGGCGATTTCTATGCGGCTCTCGATCTCGGCACGAACAATTGCCGGCTCCTGGTCGCGCAGCCGACGCGTCCGGGCCAGTTTCGTGTCGTCGATGCCTTTTCGCGGATCGTGCGCCTGGGGGAGGGGTTGGCCGCCACCCGGCGCCTGTCCGACGATGCCATGGACCGTGCCGTGGAGGCGCTCAAGGTCTGCGCTTCCAAGCTTTCCAGCCGGCCCATCCGCAGGATGCGGCTGATCGCCACCGAAGCCTGCCGCTCGGCCGAAAACGGCGAGGAATTTCTCGAGCGGGTCGTCAGGGAGACCGGGCTTGAGCTGGAGATCATCGATCGCGAAACGGAAGCTCGGCTTGCGGTTTCCGGTTGCTCCTCGCTGGTCGGGCGGGAGGCGCGCTCGGTTGTCCTCTTCGATATCGGCGGAGGCTCTTCCGAAATCGCGGTCATCCGCATCGGCGACAACCGGTCGAGCAGGCTTGCCAATCACATCACCCACTGGACCTCGCTGCCCGTCGGTGTCGTGACGCTGTCGGAACGGCATGGCGGGCGCGATGTGACGCCGCAGGTCTTCGACGCGATGGTTGAAGAAGTCGAGGCGATGCTGGCGGCATTCCAGTGCCCACCCTTGGCCGCCGCCGCGGCCGCGCCCGACGGGTTCCATCTGATCGGCACGTCCGGCACGGTGACCACGCTCGCCGGCGTGCATCTTGATCTGCCGCGCTATGACCGGCGCAAGGTGGACGGTCTCTGGCTTTCCGACGGGGAGGTTTCCTCCATGCAGGCCAAACTGCTCTCCTGGGGTTTCGCGGATCGCGCCGCCAATCCCTGCATCGGACCCGATCGCGCCGACCTGGTGCTGGCGGGATGCGCAATCCTGGAGGCGATCCGGCGGCGCTGGCCGAGCCCGCGGATGCGGGTCGCGGACCGTGGCCTGCGCGAAGGCATCCTGACCGACATGATGGCCGACGACGGCGCCTGGCGCCGGATACGCTCGCGCCGTCCCGACGGCGACCACAGTGAGCAGGGAGTACGGCGATGACCAAGCCGCCAGTCGGGAGCAACCGCACCGGCCGCAAGCTCGGCCAGAAGGTCAAGAAGGGGAAGCTCAAGGCATCCTCGCGCCGCTGGATCGAGCGCCATATCAACGATCCTTATGTTCAGCGGGCAAGGCTTGAGGGCTATCGCGCCCGGGCGGCCTTCAAGCTCCTGGAAATCGACGAGAAGCACCAGATCCTGAAAGGTGCCCGCCGCATCATCGACCTCGGCGCGGCACCCGGAAGCTGGTCGCAGATTGCCGCGAAGGTTACCGGCTCCACCGACGACGACATCCGGGTGGCGGCGATCGACTTCCTGGAGATGGCGCCGCTCCCCGGCGTCAAGATCCTGCAACTGGACTTTCTCGATCCGGAGGCGCCGCGCCTCCTGACCGAGGCGATCGGCGGGGCGCCTGATCTCGTCGTCTCGGACATGGCCGCACCCACGACGGGCCACCAGAAGACCGATCACCTGCGCACCATGCACCTGTGCGAGGTCGCCGCCTATTTTGCGGTTGAGGTATTGAAGGAGGGAGGACACTTCCTGGCCAAGACCTTCCAGGGTGGCACCGAGCGGGACCTCCTCAACATGCTGAAACAGAACTTCCGGCAGGTGATCCATGTGAAGCCCGGCGCGTCGCGGACAGAATCGGTCGAGATGTTCCTGCTCGCCAAGCACTTCAAGGGCCGTCGAACAGAGGATGCGGCGGAAGTCGCCGGCTGATTATTCCGCCGCCTCCGGCTCCAGCTTGCGGGCGCCGTGGCCGGACACCGCAGCCCCGGCACTGCGGTGGAGGCCGAAAAGCGGCACCACGGCGAAGAGCGAAACGCCTGCCACGACGAAAAAGGCGAGGTGGAAGTCCGCAAGCTGCAGGTGCGAGCCTGATAGGACGGACGCCGCCTCCAGGATGAAGGCGGCGAAGGCGACGCCGAGCGCAAGGCTCACCTGCTGCAGCACCGAAGCGATCGAGGTCGCCTGGCTCGCCTGCGCATCGTCGATCTCCGAATAGCTGAGCGCGTTGCTGCCGGTGAAGAAGAACGAGCGGCAGAGCCCGGACATCACCAGGAAGGCGATGATCAGCGCGTGCGACGTCTCGGGCGTGAAGAAGCCGTTGATGGCGGTCGTGGCTGCTCCGAATACGCCGGCGACGATCAACGTCACCTTGAATCCGGTCGCGGCGAAGACGCGCCTTGCAACGAACTTCACCATCAGGGCGCCGATTGCGCCGGCAAAGGTGATCATCCCGGATTGGAACGGATTGAGCCCGAACCCGAGCTGCAGCATGAGCGGCATCAGGAAGGGAATGGCGCCCGTCGAGATGCGGAAGATCGTTCCGCTGACTGTCGCGACGCGGAAGGCGTCGTTCTCGAAGATCGCGAGGCCGAGGATCGGCGAGGGGTGGCGCCGCGCATGCTCTACATAGAGAAAGCCGCAGACGATCCCGGCAATCGTTGCCGTGATGCCGAAGGCGGGCGGGAGCGCCGGCAGGCTGACGACGGAGAGGCCGAATACGGTCCCGGCTGCCGCCATGCCGACGAAAAAGAAACCCAGCCAGTCGATCGGCGGAGGCTGCACGGTGTCTATCTTCGGCAGATAGATGCCTGCCAGCCAGATGCCGAGGAAGCCGATCGGCACGTTGATGATGAAGATCCAGTGCCAGGTGAAATAGGTCGTGATGAAGCCGCCGATCGGCGGACCGGTCAACGGCCCGACGAGCGCCGGAATGGTCAGGAGCGCCATCGCCGATACGAGATCGCTGCGCTTCGTCGTCCTGAGCAGCAACAGCCTGCCGATGGGCGTCATCATCGCCCCGCCCATGCCCTGCAGGAAGCGCGCCATGACGAACTGGAGCAGCGTCTCTGATATCGCGCAGAAGACCGATCCGATGACGAATACCAGGATGGCGAGACGGAAGATCTTCTTCGCGCCGAACCGGTCGGCCACCCAGCCGCTGATCGGGATGAAGATGGCGAGCGCCACCATGTAGGAGGTCAGCGCCAGCTTCAGCGTGATCGGCCCCACGCCGAGGTCGGTCGCGATCGCGGGCAGTGCCGTCGCGATAACGGTCGAATCCATGTGCTCCATGAACAGGGCGACGGCGAGGATGAGCGGGACGATGCGGTTCATTTAACGCTTGCGAGAGAGCGGATCGGCTGATTTCTGTAGTCCTATCTGCCGGAAAAGCCAACAGGTTTGCCGCTTTGCCCATCTCGGTCCATCACGTCTGCGTGACAGCCGTTTCCGTCCGCACGGCAACCGTTATCTTCTAGCGCGCTGGCGCAGGATGCCAGCTGCCTTTCCGGGGAGATGATCATGACGATGCCATCGATAGGGCGCCGTGCCCTGCTGAGTTCCGCGGGCGTGGGAATAGTGGCGGCGCCGGCCTTGCTCACGGGCCGGGCGATTGCACAGGAGACCGAGCCCTTGGAGATCGACAAGGCCATGCCTCCGCCGACCGACCGCTTCGAACTGGGCAGCTTCGAGGTCCTGGTGGTAAAGGACGGCGCGCGGCCTTCGGGAGCGCCCAACGAGACGTTCGGAACCGATCAGGCCGCCGATGCCGTTGGCGAACTGCTCGAGGAGAATTTCCTGCCGGGCGACCAGTTCGTCAACAGTTTCGCTCCGGCAGCGATCAATACCGGCAGCGATCTCGTCCTCTTCGACACCGGCCTCGGTCCGGGCGGTCGTGCTCAAGGGCTGGGACGGCTGGTCGAGGGTCTTACAGCCGCCGGCTATACGCCGGAGGACGTGACGGTGGTGGTTCTCACCCATCTGCACGGCGATCACATCGGCGGGTTGATGGAAGATGGCGCTCCCACCTTCCCGAATGCGCGTTATGTGGCCGGGCAAGCGGAATACGATTTCTGGACGGATACGGCCCGTGAAGGAACGGCGGCGGAAAACGGTCACAAGGCGGTGCTGCAATCCGTCAAGCCTCTGGCCGAGAAGATGACGTTCATCGGCGATGGCGCGGAGGTCGTCTCCGGAATAACCAGCATGGCCGCTTTCGGCCACACGCCGGGGCATCTGATCTTCAATCTCGAATCGGACGGGCGCAGATTGGTCCTTACGGCGGATACGGCGAACCATTATGTCCTGTCGCTGCAGCGGCCGGAGTGGGAAGTGCGGTTCGACATGGACAAGGGGATGGCTGCCGAGACCCGCAAGAAGGTCTTCGACATGATCGCCACCGACAAGGTCGCCTTCCTGGGCTATCACATGCCATTCCCCTCCGTCGGCTATGCGGAAAAGCTGGAGACCGGCTACCGTTTCGTGCCGAAGTCCTACCAGTTCGACATCTGAAGCCGGCGCGGCCGCAAGCTCCCGGGCGTCACCGGTCCCGGGGGCTTTTGCTATTCCCTTCGTGTCATTAACGTGTTACCAGCCCTCGCCAACTTCCGAGCAAACCTTTTGAGAGCGCCCGGGCGGACGATTCCCTCGTTCCGGTGCGTCACTCGCATTTCTGACCCGAAGGAAATTGGCCATGGCACGCATCATCGAATCGGCAACCGGCGCGGAAGCGCTCACCTTTGACGACGTGCTGCTGCAGCCCGGCCACTCCGAAATCATGCCGGGTCAGACGAACATCGCCACCCGCATCGCGAAAGACATCGATCTTTCCCTCCCGATCCTCTCCTCGGCAATGGACACGGTTACAGAGAGCCGTCTTGCCATAGCCATGGCACAGGCAGGCGGGATGGGCGTCATCCACCGCAACCTGACGCCGGTCGAACAGGCCGAGGAAGTTCGGCAGGTCAAGAAGTTCGAAAGCGGCATGGTCGTCAACCCGGTGACGATCGGTCCCGATGCCACGTTGGCCGAAGCCCTTTCATTGATGAAGTCGCACGGCATTTCAGGCATTCCGGTGGTGGAAAACGGCGGCCGCCCGGGCCGGCTGGTCGGCATTCTCACCAACCGCGACGTGCGCTTCGCTTCCGACCCATCGCAGAAGATCTACGAGTTGATGACGCGCGAAAACCTCGTCACGGTGAAGGAAAGCGTCGATCAGAGCGAAGCAAAGCGCTTGCTTCACTCGCACCGCATCGAGAAACTGCTCGTGGTCGACAACGACGGGCGCTGCATCGGTCTCATCACGGTCAAGGACATCGAGAAATCGCAGCTCAATCCGAACGCGGCCAAGGACATCCAGGGCCGTCTGCGCGTGGCCGCGGCCATCTCCACCGGCGATGACGGCCGTGAGCGCGCCGAGCGCCTGATCGAGGCGGGCGTGGACGTCATCGTCGTCGATACCGCGCATGGCCATTCGCAGAAGGTTCTCGATGCAGTTGCCCAGGTGAAGAAGATGTCGAACTCGATTCGCATCATCGCCGGCAATGTCGCGACCGGCGAGGGCACGAAGGCGCTGATCGACTCCGGCGCGGATTGCGTGAAGGTCGGCATCGGTCCGGGCTCCATCTGCACCACGCGCATCGTCGCCGGCGTCGGCGTTCCGCAGCTGGCAGCTGTCATGGCAGCCGTCGAGGAAGCCAACAGGCATGGCGTGCCGGTCATCGCCGATGGCGGGCTGAAGTTCTCCGGGGATGTCGCCAAGGCGATCGCCGCCGGTGCTTCGGCGGTCATGATCGGCTCGCTGCTCGCCGGCACCGACGAGAGCCCCGGCGAGGTCTATCTCTACCAGGGCCGCTCCTTCAAGGCGTATCGCGGCATGGGCTCGGTGGGTGCCATGGCGCGCGGCTCCGCCGACCGCTACTTTCAGGCTGAAGTGCGCGACACGCTGAAGCTCGTGCCGGAAGGGATCGAAGGCCAGGTACCCTACAAGGGCCCCGTCTCCGCGGTGCTGCACCAGCTTGCCGGCGGCCTGAAGGCTGCGATGGGCTATGTCGGCGGCAAGGACATCAAGGATTTCCAGGAGAAGGCCACCTTCGTGCGCATATCCGGCGCCGGCCTGCGGGAAAGCCATCCTCACGGCGTGACCATCACCCGCGAAAGCCCGAATTATCCGGGTGCCGGCAGCTAGGGGCAGGTACCGCGTGCCAGCTTCCGAGCGTATCAGCAAGGCCATGGCGTCTGTTCGTCATGGCCTTGTCGTTTCGGCCGCTCTCGTGGCACACCGGTGTGATCATTGGAGCATCTCGCCAGGGAGAGGAAATGACATTCAGTGAAGCAATGCTCTGGCCGATGATCGCCCATGCGGCCCTCGTCTTCGGCCTCTATTTTCTTCTTTCCAGCAAGAGACTCGGTGCGGTCCGTGCCGGGCGTGTGAGGGCCGATCAGTTCAAGGAAAATCGGGAGGAGCCGCTCGAAAGCCTCCTTGTCCACAACAACCTCAAGAACCAGTTCGAACTGCCGGTCCTGTTCCATGTCGTCTGCCTCGCCCTCTACCTGACGACCGCCGACAATGTCGTGACGGTTCTTCTGGCATGGGTCTTCGTCGCGTCCCGCTACGTCCACTCCTATGTCCACATCACCAGCAACCGCCTGCGCCATCGCCGCCCGATATGGATATTCGGGTATTTCACGCTGATGGCGCTCTGGGTCTGGCTGGCTCTCTGGCTCGCGCTGAACTGACGCTTCTTCGCCGACACATCACGCAGAAGTGTCGCCGGAATTCCGCCGGATTGATCTAGCCTGAGGCATCCGGCCGCCTGTCTGCCGACGGCCGTTCGAACCTCGGGAGAACATGTCATGGAAAAGCCGACGATCAGCCAGGCGATGATCAACGCCTATGACGAATACACGCATCTCACCCTCGACCGCCGGGCGTTCATGGAGAAGCTGACGGCGCTGGCGGGATCGGGCGCTGCCGCGGCGGCGATCGTGCCGATGCTCGCCGCAAGCAGCGCAAAAGCTGAGATCGTGGCCGAAGGCGATGAACGCCTGATCGCGGAAGACGTCACCTATCCGGGGGCCGAAGGCGAGATGAAGGGATATCTCGTTCGCCCGAAGGAGGCGACGGGCGATCTGCCCGCCGTCATCGTCATCCACGAGAACCGCGGGCTCAACGCGCATATCCGGGACGTGGCCCGGCGCATGGCGCTGGAAGGGTTCGTGGCGCTCGCTCCGGATTTCCTGTCGCCTCAGGGCGGGACGCCGCCGGACGAAGATCAGGCGCGGCAGATGTTCAGCGGCCTCGATCCCAAGGCGACGGCGGCCAATGGCGAGGCGACCCGCGTCTACCTCGCGGCGCTGGACGGAACGAACGGCAAGGTTGGAGCCGTCGGCTTCTGCTGGGGCGGGGGCCTCGTCAACCGTATGGCGGTGAATTCCCCCGAGCTTAACGCCGGCGTTGCCTATTACGGCGCACAGCCGCCGGCAGAGGATGTCCCGGCCATCAAGGCGCCGCTGATGCTCCATTACGGCGGGCTCGACGAGCGGATCAACGCCGGCATCGACGGCTATCGTGCGGCGCTGGAAGAGAACGGCAAGACGTTCGAAATCCATGTCTATGAAGGCGTCAACCACGCCTTCAACAACGACACCTCCGCAGCGCGCTACGACAAGGCGGCGGCGGACCTCGCCTGGCAGCGCACGATCGACTTCTTCAAGATGCACCTGTCCTGACCCCGTCGGCTGTGCCGCCGGCGGGGGCGCAGCCGGCGATCACCTTCGCCAGTGTCTTCATCTCGTCCCGCCGACCGCTCGACCTGCGCCAGATCAGGCCGATCTCGCGCGATGGAGCGGGTTCGGCGAAGGGCACGATGCGGATGTCGTTGCGCGCGGTCTCCGTCGGGATCGCCATTTCCGGTATCAGCGTCATGCCCATGTCGTGCGAGACCATCTGCAGGAGCGTGGTCATCGATGTCGCGCCGAAGTTGACGAGGCTCCGCTTGCCTGCGGTGCCGCAGACGGAAAGCGCCTGTTCGCGAAGACAATGTCCTTCTTCCAGAAGAAGCAGCCGTTCGGCATCCACCTGTGTTTCCATCAGAGGCGACATCAGGATCGACCGGTTGTTGTTGGCGATCGCCATGAAGAACCGGTCGATAAGGAGTGGCAGTGCTTCCAGCCCCTCTCCCTCGACGGGAAGTGCGGCAATCACCGCGTCGAGCTTGCCGTCCAGCAAATCCAGCACAAGGCGGCCGGTGACGGCTTCCTTCAGTTCCAGTTCGATGTCAGCGGACAGTGTGCGCAGGCTGGGTACGAGCTTGGGTACGAGATAGGGAGCAACGGTAGGAATGATGCCGAGCCGGATTGGACCGTCGAACATGCCGCCGCCGCGGCTGCTGCTTTCAAGCCGTTCCACCTGCTCGAGGATTGACGCCACCTGCTCCAGGACCTGCTCGCCCTTGCGCGTCAGAAGGATGCCGCTGCGGTTCCGTTCCACCAGCTGCGTGTCCAGCGCCCGCTCCATCTCCAGGATCTGGGCGGAGAGCGCGGGCTGGCTGACGTGCACGGATTGCGCAGCGCGTCCGAAGTTCTTCTCCTTCGCCAGGGCCTGAAAATACCGCATCTGGCGGAGCGTCAGCTTCATAAGTTTTTCCTATCGAATCCTACAGGAAATAATATTGGAAACTATGGAACCGGAATGCGATGGTCAAGCCGCGACCTAGAACGGTTCCAGATTTTCAAGCAGGAGATAGCTATGACCGATCGTCCCAGATTGACGACGACCGGAGGGGCCCCGATCCCTTCAAACCAGTATTCGCTGACCGCCGGTTCGCGCGGCCCGATCCTGCTGGAAGACTACCAGCTCATCGAAAAGATGGCGCACCACAACCGTGAGCGCATCCCGGAGCGCATCGTGCACGCCAAGGGCTGGGGCGCCTACGGCGAGCTTCACATCACCGCCGACCTGTCCGCCTACACGATCGCCAAGTGTCTGCAGCAGGGCAAGGCGACGCCGATGCTCGCGCGCTTCTCGACGGTGGCCGGTGAACTCGGTGCAGCCGACCATGAGCGCGATGTTCGCGGCTTTGCGCTGAAGTTCTATACCGAGGAAGGCAACTGGGACCTCGTCGGCAACAACACGCCGGTCTTCTTCATCCGTGACCCGATGAAGTTCGCCGACTTCATCCACACGCAGAAGCGCCACCCGAAGACCAACCTGCGTTCGGCAACCGCCATGTGGGACTACTGGTCACTGTCGCCGGAAGCGCTCCACCAGATCACCATCCTGATGTCGGACCGCGGCCTGCCGCAGACGCCGATGCACATGAACGGCTACGGCTCCCACACCTACTCGCTGTGGAATGCTCAGGGCGAGCGCTTCTGGGTGAAGTTCCACTTCAAGACCCAGCAGGGCCACAAGCACTTCACCAACGAGGAAGGCGAAGGCATCATCGGCAAGACCCGCGAAGGCTATCAGGAAGCGCTCTTCGGCGGAATCGAGAAGGGCGAGTTCCCGCGCTGGACGGTGCAGCTCCAGATCATGCCGGAGATGGACGCCGAGAAGACCGCGTACGATCCCTTCGATCTCACCAAGGTCTGGCCGCATGCGGACTATCCCTGCATCGACGTCGGCTATTTCGAGCTGAACCGCAACGCCGAGAACTATTTCGCCGAGATCGAGCAGGCTGCCTTCTCGCCGTCGAACAAGGTTCCGGGCATCGGCTATTCGCCGGACCGCGTCCTGCAGGGCCGCCTCTTCGCCTATGCCGACGCGCACCGTCACCGCATCGGCACGCACTACGAGGCGCTGCCGGTCAACGCTCCGAAGTGCCCGGTCCACAACTACGTCAAGGACGGCGCCATGAACTTCTTCGGCGGCATCACCTCGGGCAATCCGGATGCCTACTACGAGCCGAATTCGGTTGCCGGTTCGCCGGTGGAAGTACCGGCAGTGGCCGAGCCGCCGCTGCGGATCACGGGCGATGCCAGCCGCTACAATCACCGTATCGGCAACGACGATTATTCGCAGCCGCGCGCGCTCTTCAACCTATTCGACGAGGGCCAGAAGGGCCGCCTGTTCTCCAATCTCGCCGCCGCGATGGGTGGCGTCCCGGGCCACATCGTCGAGCGTCAGCTCGCGCACTTCCGGCTGATCCATCCCGACTACGAGGCGGGTGTACGCGCGGCTCTGGAGCGGCTGCACGGCTACAAGGTGGACACGATTTCGGCACAACCCACCGCTGCCGAGTAAAGTCGGCATGTGCTGAAACGAAAACCGGGGCCACGGCCCCGGTTTTTTGTTGCCTACCAGCTGGTGGCCATCTGGCCTGCCCTCACCTTGAGCGTCCGCGCGATACCTTTCGGCTCCGAATCCAGATCGTCGGGCACGACGGCCGGCGAGATGTTGTCCAGGCAGGCGGCGATGTGGTCGGTGATGGCGTTCATCAGCGATGGAGACAGGCCGGGACGCTTCATCAGGCCGATCTGCACCGGTGGCAAAGGCGGAAAGCCGTCGCTGCTGGTCAATACCTTCATCCCCGGCCTGAGCGCCGATTCCGGCAGCACGGAAACCGCCATTCCTGCAAGCACGGCGGCGGCGACGACCGTCGACGACCAGCTGGTGAAGAGCACCTGGTATTCGCGGCCATCCGCATCGAGCGCGGAGCAGGCGAGCTGCCGCCAGAGACAGTCGCGGCGTCCGACGGCCAGCGGGACCGGCGCATCGTCTCTCAGCGGATGGTTCGCCGACGCGACCCAGCAAAGCGGCTCCGTCCGCACGACGTCGGAAATCCGCAGCCGCGGATTATGCGTGACGAGCGCAATATCAAGCTCGCCCTTCGCCATCCGTTCCGCAAGGCTCGAGGAGTTTTCGCAGACGATGTAGAGTTCGACATTCGGATGCGTCTTGGCGAAGCGCCCGATG
>DASUPM010000200.1:0-3029 GCA_036281095.1 Pseudorhizobium sp. | reverse complement strand
GTTGTCCCGCCAAGGGCGACATCATTCTCTAGTGAAACACCTGCTTCTTGATCTGCCAACGGTCATGATACCACAGCCACTGTTCCGGGTTTTCCCGGACCCAGCCTTCGACCTTGTCGTTCAGCATCTGCGCGGTCGCCTGCACATCGACGTTGCCGTTCTGGTCGCGCGGGACATCGACCCTCGGCTCGATCTCCAGACGATAGCGATTGCCCGGCAGGCGGACACATCGCGCCGGATAGACCTCGGCATCGAACTGCCGCACGAGCTTCGCCAGCAGCGGATTGGTTCGGACGGGGCGTCCGAAGAATGTCGTGGTCAGGCCTTTTCTGAATTTCTGATCGACCAGCACGCCCACTCCGCCGCCGGCTTCCAGGCGGCGCGCGAGAGCGAACGAGGACCCGGCGTGGGAGGGCACGAGTTGGCCCATGCGGGCGCTTCGGAAGCCGAACACCTTTTCGGCGATGTAAGGGTTGTTGGGCGGCCGGAAGAGAACCATCACGTCGAGGCCAAAGCTTTTTCCGGCAACGGGCAGAAGCTCGAAATTGCCGGTATGAGCGGTGAAGACGATGAAAGGACGCGGGTTGTCACGGAGGTCCAGGAAGATCGGGATTCCCGAGACCTCGACCCGCCCCGGCTCCGCCCGCTCCGGATCGAAGTCGAACAGCCGGTCCAGAAAGACGTATTCCGCCGCCAGCCGACCCATGTGGCCCCAGCTCTTCAAGGCGATCTCTTCCAGCTCCGCATCGCTTCTGTCGGGATAGGCGTTGCGAAGGTTCGTCACCATCAGCCGGTGGCGGGACAGCTTCGGGCCGACCCAGCGGGCCGCGCGATCGGCGAAATTCATCGCAGGGTCGGCGGGAAACAGCTTCAGGATGTTGAGAACGGCGAAGGCTGCCTGCGCCACCAGCCACTGCTGGAAGTGCCGGAGCCGCAACACGATCCTCGTCAAAAACATCTTCACAATGTCAGTCCATGCGCAGGACGATCTTGCCGAACACCTGCCGCGTCTCCATCCGCTCCAGCGCCCGGTCGATATCGTCGAAGGTCACCTCGGTGTCGATGACGGGATGGACGATGCCCCGGGCCATCTTCTGCATCGCGTCCGCCATGTTCTCCATCCGGCAGCCGAAGGAGCCGAGAAGCTTGAGCTGCTGCTGGAAGAGCATCATCAGGTTCATGCTCGTCGATACGCCGGACGTCGAGCCGCAGGTGACGAGGCGCCCTCCCCGCTTCAGCGACAGCATCGAGCCGGCCCAGGTGTCGGCGCCGACATGCTCGAAGACGACATCGACGCCCTTCTTCTTCGTCAGCTTCCTGACGACGCCTTCGAAGCGGTCGCTGCGATAGTTGATCACATGATCCGCGCCCAGCGCCTTGGCGCGCTCGATCTTGTCGTCCGAGCCGACGGTCGTGATCACCGTGCAGCCGGTCTTCTTGGCGAGTTGGATCGCCGCCGTACCGATACCCGATCCGCCGGCATGGACGAGGATCGTCTCGCCGGGCTCCAGCGTGGCATTGTCGAACAGCATGTGCTCCACCGTACCGAAGGTTACGGGCGCGAGCGCCGCACCGACGGCATCCACACCGGGAGGCGCCGGCACCAGCAGCCGCGCCGGCAGGTTCGTCTTTTCCTGGGCGAAACCATCGAGGTGGAAGCCATGAACGCCGGAGACGTTTTCGCAGAGGTTGTCGCGCTTCTCCCGGCAGGGCTTGCAGAGACCGCAGGTGCGCGCGCCGTAGATCGAGACCAACTGTCCCGGCAGGACGTTCGCTACGCCGGGGCCGATCGCTTCCACCACGCCGGAGGCCTCCGCCCCGATCGTCAGCGGCATCTTCCGTTTGGCGAACGCCATTCCCCGCCAGCCCCAGACGTCGATATGGTTGAGCGCCACCGCCTTCACACGGAGGGTCACCTCACCAGGACCGGGCGCCTCGGGTTCGGGAATGTCGACGGCTTCGAGCTTACGGTCGTCGATCAGTTGCAGAGCGCGCATAATGCTTCATCCTTCGCCCGGAGGCGCCAAAACAATCGTATATATGATTGGCGACGGTCTCTAAGCCGGTTCCAGCGTCATGACAAGGCTGGCATTCTGCCCACCGAATCCGAAGGAGTTGGAGAGCACCGCCTGGACCTGCTGATCCCGCTTGATGTTCGGCACCACGTCAAGCTCGATGGCGGGATCCGGATTTCCATAGTTGATGGTCGGCGGCAACGTTCCCGTGCGCATCGTCTGGATCGAGAATACCGCCTCCACAGCGCCGGCGGCGGTCAGCGTGTGCCCGATCATCGATTTGTTGGAAGAGACCGGAATATCCTTCAGCCGCGCACCGAAAACGGCCAGCATGGAGCTGTATTCCATCTTGTCGTTTTCGGGCGTGGATGTGCCGTGCGCGTTGATATAGCCGATACCGCCTTCATCCATTCCGGCGTCGGCAAGTGCCGCGCGGATCGTGGCGATCGCCGGCCCGCCATCGGGCGAGGAGCGGGTACGGTGGAAATGGTCTGCCTTTTCCCCGCATCCCTTGAGGATCCCGAGAACCTTGGCCCCTCGGGCAATGGCGGCTTCAAGGGATTCCAGCACCAGCGTCGCAGCACCTTCCGCGATGACGAAGCCGTCGCGGTCCTTGCTGAATGGCTTGGAGGCCTTTTCCGGCGGGTCGTTCTGGGTTGAAAGAGCAGACAGCAGCGAGAAGCGGATCAGGGCTTCGGCGCTGACAGAACCATCGGTCGCGACGACGAGCGAACGTTCGGTGCGGCCCTGGCGGATTGCCTCCACCCCGAGCTGGATCGCGGTCGCGCCCGATGCGCATGCGGTCGACAGCGTCACCGGCAGACCACGCGTGCCGAACCTGTCGGAAAGCCGCTCCGATATCGAGCCGAACTGCACAGCCTCCAGAAACGCCGGATCGGGACGTTCACGCATCGCCGTGAGGAAGCGGTCATAAACGTCTCCCTCCGCTTCGGACGGCGGCGCGCGATCGGCAAGCTCGAATCGCGCCGACCACTCCGGCTCGACCGGTGGTGC
>DASUPM010000199.1:0-2309 GCA_036281095.1 Pseudorhizobium sp. | reverse complement strand
GCCGCGCTTCACCTTCGATCAGGTTCTGCTGTTCGACGGGATTGACTTCTCCATCCTCGCGGTCGGCGTCTTCGGGCTTGCGGAAATGTTCTCGTCGCCGAACGCGATTGCCAGCGGCAGCACGCAGATGGCACGCTTCCGCTTCCGCGAACTGATGCCGAACATGCGCGAAATCGTCAGATGCTGGCGCGAGCTGATCTCTGGCTCGTTCATCGGCTTCTTCGTCGGCATCCTGCCCGGCTCGGGCGCCACGGCATCCACCATGGTCTCCTATGCCGTCGCGAAGAAATACGCCAAGCACCCGGAAGAGTTCGGTCAGGGCGCGCTGGAAGGGGTCGCCTCGCCGGAGGCGGCCAACAATGCCGCATCCTACGGCGCGATGATCCCAATGTTCGCACTTGGCATTCCGGGTTCGGGCACGACCACCGTTCTCATGGGCGGACTGCTGATGATCGGGCTTCAGCCCGGCCCCATGCTATTTGCCACTCAACCGAATTTCGTCTGGACGGTCTTCGGCAGCTTCTACATCGGCAACCTCGCGCTCGTGGCCATCACTATCCTGATGATCCCCATGCTTGCCGCATGCGCCTATCTCAAGCCCGGCTATCTCTATCCGGCCGTCATCGGCGTCATCATCTTCGGTATCTACTCCATCAACTATTCCATGTTCGATGTCGGCCTCACGATCGCGCTCGGCCTCGTCGGTTATGTGATGACGCGACTGCGCTATCCCGCCGTCCCGCTCGTTCTCGGCATGATCCTCGGCCCGCTGCTTGAGCGCAACATCCGCCGCACGCTGGTTTCGTCCAACGGCGATCTACTTGCCTTCGTTGAAAGTCCGATCGCCGTGGCGATCCTTCTGATGACGCTCAGCCTCTTCGTCGTTCCGTGGCTCCTGCGCCGGCGTGCCGAAAAGGTGTTCGCGGCTGAAAATATCGAAATTCCGAAGTTCTGAGCGGGAGGAGGACAGAATGACCCGCGAGAAATTTCTCGACGACCTGACGGCCGTCTCGACCGCGACCCTCACGATGGTGCTTTTGAAACGCGGAATGCGCAACAGCTGGCTGCGGGGAGCACGGCCACTCATTAAAGGCCAGCCGCGGATTGCGGGGCGGGCCTTCTCGCTGCGCTTCATCGCCGGGCGCGAAGACCTGTCCACACCACAGGCGCTCGCGACGGGAACTTCCACGCGCGCGGCGGTCGAAGCCATCCCGGCCGGCGTCATCGCGTGGCCGATACCCGGCGCCACGCGGATTCAGGGATATTCGGCGACATATTATGCGAGCGGCTGTTGCAGCGCGGCGTCCTCGGCCTTCTGGCCGACGGGGCGATCCGTAACCTTGCTGGCATACGCTCGACCGGCCTTCCGGTGTTCTTCAGCGCGGCAGCGCCGCCACCTTCGATCTCGGGGCTGGTCTTCGCCGGCTGGCCGAAGCCGATCGGTTGCGGCGGCGTGGCCGTCGTCCCGGGAGACATCATCGTCGCGGACAAGGACGACGTAGTCGTCCTTCCGGCCGCCATCGCCCCCGATGTCGCGGAAGAAGTCATCGAACAGGAACGCACTGAAGGCTGGATCATGGAAGAGGTCAGGCTCGGCCGCCCGCTTCCCGGCCTCTACCCGATGAACGACCAGGCGCGCACGCGCTACGAAAGCTGGAAACAGGACAAGGGAACTCTCGAATGAACCTCGGACTCGATAGAAAAACCGCACTCGTACTAGGCGCCGGCGGCGGCCTGGGAGGCGCCATTGCAAGGACGCTTGCGGCGGAAGGAGCAAACGTCGCCGTTGCCGACATCAGCCGGCAGGCAGCGCAAGCCACCGCATCCGCGATCGCCGCTGCCGGCGGCCGAGCGATCGTGCTGGAGTGGAATCTGGCCGATCTTGCCTGCATCGAGCGCAATCTGGCAACGATAGGCCGGGAACTGGGCGAGGTTGACATCCTCGTCAACAACACCGGCGGTCCACCGCCGACACCCGCCGCCGGACAGCTACCCTCCGTCTGGAAGAAGCATTTCGACGCCATGGTTCTCTCGGTCATCGCGATCACCGACGCGGTGCTGCCGGCGATGCGGGCACGCAACTGGGGCCGTATCATCACCTCCACCTCATCAGGCGTCGTCGCCCCCATCCCCAATCTCGGCATCTCCAACGCGTTGCGGCTGTCCCTGGTGGGCTGGTCGAAGACGCTCGCAGCCGAGGTCGGCCGCGACGGGGTCACCGTCAATGTCGTCCTGCCGGGTCGTATCGCCACCCAGCGCATCACCTCGCTCGACGAGCAGAAGGCAAGCCGCGAAGGGCTGCCCGTTGA
>DASUPM010000198.1:0-5238 GCA_036281095.1 Pseudorhizobium sp. | reverse complement strand
CAGCCGCCCATGAACGTCGCCATGAACGCCGCGGCGACCGCGAAGGGACCCCAGAGGGTGAAGTCCTCGCTCGCGAAGCCGGTGGTCGATAGGATCGAGCTGATGTTGAAGAAGGAATGGGTAAGCGCGGTGCCGAGCCCGACGCCGTTCACCAGGTGGTGGTAAACGGCGACAGCGATCGAGAAGATCGCGAGATAGCCGAGGAACGCCAGGATCTGGGGATCGCGGAGCACGTTCAGGCGCCTGCGGACGGCAAGCAGGATCATCACGGAGAACGGCAGGCTGCTCAGCGTCATGAAGATCGTGCCGGTCCATAGAACCGCGTTGCTCTCGAAATAGCCGAAGGACGCGTCGTGGGTGGAGAAGCCGCCGGTGGCGATGGTGGTGAAGGCGTGGTTGACGGCATCGAACATGCTCATTCCCGCCCAGGCATAGGAAAGCGTACAGGCAAGGGTGATGGCGAGATAGATGGCCATGAAGGCACGGGTGAAGCTGGCGAAGCGCGAAAACGGCTTCTCGGTGGTGTCGGAGGATTCGAGCTTGAAGAACGACAGTCCGCCAACCCTCAGATTGGGCAGGATGAAGAGGCCGAGGCCGAGGATGCCGATCCCGCCGAGCCAGACGATCAGCGACCGCCACAGAAGGATGCCGGGCGCCATCGCATCGAGACCGACGAAGACAGTGCCGCCGGTGGTTGTGATGCCGGAGACCGATTCGAACACCGCCTGGGCAAGCGTCAGTTCGTAGCTCGACAGGTAGAAGGGAATGGCGCCGACGATGGTGAACACGGTCCACAGCACGTTGACGAGAAGGAAGCCGAAGCGCCGGCTGAAGGCAGGCGGCGGTCCGCGGGTGGCGAGTGCGGCGAGTGCGAAGAACCCGCCGCAGAGCGCGCCGGAGAGCGCGAAGACCTGCCAGTCGTCGCTGCCCGCGTAGAGATCCGCCATCGCGGGAACGAGCATCGCGGTGGACAGGTAGAGCCCGCAGAGCGAGGCGATGTGGATGACCGGGCGAAGGAGGATCGTGTTCAAGGCTTCGGACGTCGGCTGCGATGGCGAGAACACCGGCGGAAGCGCCGCCCCGCGGGACCAGATGAGAGGGAACCTCTTAGCACGAGTTCGCGGCAGCCCGCCAGCCGGTATCCCGTCCGCCGCCGAAAGCTTCCACCTTGGAACAAAATATGCCGCTCAACCGTAGAAGGAGTGTCCGACCCCTGTGCGAACCCGAGGGCCTCCATGAGCACCACCTATACCACGACGTCGACGAGACCCGGCTTTCCGCTCGGCTCGCTCTTCGTACCTTTTCCGTTCGTCAGCTTCACGCTGGCGCTGCTTACAGACATCGCCTATTGGCAGACGTCCCATCTGATGTGGCAGAACTTCTCCGCATGGCTGCTGCTTGCCGGATTGATCGGCGGCGCGCTCGGCCTGCTCGGAGGCGCCATTGACATGCTGCGCCGTTCGACGCGGATGGCCGGACCCGGATTTGCGGCCGCGATCGGCTATCTGGTCGTGCTGGCTCTGGGCACCCTCAACAGCTTCATCCATGCCGGCGATGGCTGGACGGCGGTCGTCCCCAATGGGCTGGTGGTGTCGGCGATAACCGTCGCCATGATCCTGATAACGATCCTGCTCGCCGCCCGCCATCGGTCCCGCGTCATCTGGAGTGTCGAACGATGAAACACAGCCTTCTGCGCAAATCCGCACTCGCTTCGACCGCTCTCGTCTTTCTGGCTCTCGCCGGCTGCAGCGAGGAAGGCGGCGATTTCGATATCTCCCAGCAGATCGGTCCGGATCCCGTCCTGCCGGAGCCGGCAACCGAACTCCTGCCGGACCTGAAGGTCGCCAACGTGGTGGGCTGGCAGGAGGGCGAGACCCCGACCGTGCCGGAAGGGCTTACGATCAGCGCCTATGCCACCGACCTCGCCAATCCACGAACCGTCCATACGCTACCCAACGGCGACGTGCTGGTGGTCCAGGGCAAGGCTCCGGAAGGAAAGCCGCTGGAGCGGCCGAAGGACTATATCCGCGGCTTCATCATGTCGATCGCCCGCGGCGGCGGCGGTGGCGGCGCGCAGAAGGAGAGCAATCTCATCACCCTGCTGCGCGACACAGACCGGAACGGCACGGTGGACGAGAGTCATGACCTGCTGACGAAGCTGAATTCGCCATTTGGCGTCGCCTTCGCCGACAATACGCTCTATGTCGCGGCGGCCGACGCCATCCTCGCCTACCCCTACGAACTGGGGCAGAACGAGATAACCGAAGAACCGCGAGTGCTGACGCCGCTTCCCGGCGGCCCCATCAACCACCACTGGACCAAGGACCTGGCGCTCAGCCCCGACGGCCGCTTCCTCTATGCCTCCGTCGGTTCGAATTCGAATGCCGGCGAGCGCGGGCTGGAGGCGGAGAAGGGTCGCGCCGCCATCTGGCAGGTTGATCGCCAGACGGGTGCTGCCCGCGTCTTTGCTTCAGGCCTGCGCAACCCGAACGGCCTGACCTTTCACCCGGAAACGGGCGTGCTCTGGGCCGTCATAAACGAGCGCGACGAGCTCGGCCCGAACCTCGTTCCCGACTACATGACCTCCGTCAAGGAGAACGGCTTCTACGGCTGGCCCTGGAGCTATTACGGCAATCATGTGGACGAGCGTGTCCATCCGCCGCGTCCGGACCTGGTGGAGCAGGCGATCGCTCCCGACTACGCCCTGTCCAGCCACGTGGCTGCGCTGGGCATGGCCTTCTCCAACGGCTCGGCAATGCCGGAGCCTTATGCCAACGGCGCCTTCGTCGGCGAGCACGGCAGCTGGAACCGCACCGCCTTCAACGGCTACAAGGTGATCTACGTCCCGTTCGAAAACGGCATGCCCGCCGGCAAGGCCGTGGATGTGGTGACGGGCTTCATCGACGGCGACAACGCACGCGGTCGCCCGGTCGGCGTCGGCATCGACGGCACCGGTGCGCTGCTGGTGGCTGACGATTCCGGCAATACGGTCTGGCGCGTTGCGCCCGCCGACGGCACTGCGATCCCGCAGCCGATCGCCACCGACCAGCCCTCCGCGACCGCCGCCCCGGCAGCGGCAGCACCCACGGCACCGGCTCCCGCGGCGGCTACGACCCCGGACCCGACCCCCGGGGCGCCCCAGGGCGCAACCGAAACGCCGCCAGCCGGACAACCGCCGGCGGCTACCGACGCGGCTCCCGACACCGCCCCTGCCGCCACTCCTGGCACGGCTCCGGCCGGAGCAACAGCGCCGGAGGCGGCCCCCGCTCCCCCGGCCGGCGGGACGGACGGCGCCGGCAATGCCGGATCCGGCGAGACCGTGACACAACCGCCGCAGACAGAGATCGCTCCGGCCGTCCAGCCGGCTCCGTCCGCCCAACCGGGCGGCACGCCCGCCAACGGCGGCTGAAACAGGAAGAGGAGGGCGCCGCAGACGCCCTCCTCTTCATTTTCCCCAGTGGAGAACGGTCGGTCCCTGCGGACCTAGAACTCCTGCCAGTCGGTTTGTGCAGCCGCTGCCGCGCCACCCGAGGCGAAGCGGCTTGCGACCTTGCGGCGGAGAGCCTGAACGGCAGAGGGTGCGGGAACGTCGTCGCGCGTCACTGCACGCGGCGCGGCGGCGCCGGCGAGGCGGAAGCGGGTGACGAGCAGCGCCAGGTTCTGCGCCTCCTCCGCCAGCTTGGCGATCGCCGCAGTCGATTCCTCCACCATTGCGGCGTTCTGCTGCGTCGTCTGGTCCATCTGGTTGACGGCCACGCTGACCTCGGCCAGCCCCGTCGACTGCTCCTTCGCCGCGACAGCGATCGAATGGACATAGCCGTTGACCTTGGTTACGTGCTCCTCGATCTGGCGGAGCGCCTGGCCCGTCGCCGTCACGAGCTTCACGCCGGAATTGACCTCTTCACCGGACCGCAGGATCAGCCCCTTTATGTCCTTGGCGGCGTTCGCGGACCGCTGCGCCAGTTCCCTGACCTCCTGCGCGACGACCGCAAAGCCCTTGCCGGCCTCTCCGGCGCGCGCCGCTTCGACGCCTGCGTTGAGTGCGAGCAGATTGGTCTGGAAGGCGATCTCGTCGATCACGTTGATGATCTGGCCGATCTCGGAGGAGGCCTGCTCGATGCGGCCCATGGCGAGAACGGCATCGTTGACCACCGCGCTCGATTCTTCCGTGCTGCGCCGCGCCTCGTCCACGGCACGGCTGGATTCCACGGCGCGCTCCGTGGAGGTCTTGACGGCAACGGTGATCTCCTCGAGCGCCGAAGAGGTTTCCTCCAGGGAGGCCGCCTGCTGTTCGGTACGCTTGGAAAGATCGCCCGAGGCATTGCGCATCTCGCCGGCGCCGGAGTTGATGGCATCCACCGCCGTCCGCACGTCTCCCAGAGCCGAGCACAGGTTGCCGATCGTGGTGTTCACGTTGTTCTGCAGTTCGGCGAAGGCGCCCTGGAAACTGCCGTTCATGCTCTGCGTCAGATCGCCTTCCGCAAGCGCGGAGAGGACGCGGCGGGTTTCGGCAATACCCGTATCCACCGACTGGACGAGCTGGTTGACGCCGTCCGCGAAACGGTTGAGGTCGGCGTTGTCGTAGTCCTTCGTGATCCGCTGGGAAAAGTCCCCCGCGACCGCGGCCGAAACGACGCTTCCGATGCTGGACTGGAGATCGGCGCTCTTGGAGCGCAGGGCCGCCTCCTGCGCGTTGAGGTCGCGGACCTCTATGCCGTTCCGCTTGAACACCTCGACGGCGCGGGCCATCTCGCCGATTTCGTTTTTCGTCTCGGTGAAGGGGATCTCGACGTCGAGATCGCCTCCCGCCAGCTTGCGCATGACGTCCGTCGTGCGGTTGATCGGACGGGCAATGCCGCGGATCGCGAACAGCACCGCGCCGGCACCCGCCAGCAATGCGATGCCAAGCAGTCCGAAGGTGATCGCCCTGGCCGAACGGAAGGCGGCCGTGCTCTGGGCGAAGCTGGTCGCCGCGTGGTCCATGCTGAACGCGCGCACCTGGTCGCTCATCGCTTCAAGCCTGTTGTAGGCGGTCATGCCCTCCTCGTTGAGAAGCGTGCTCGCGTCCTTCTTGCTTCCCAGGCGGGAAAGCTGGATGATCTTGGCGTGCAATGCGAGGAACTGTTCCAGTTCCGACTTGAAGGCGGCATAGGCCTGCTTCTCGCCTTCCGAGGACGGGAAGGCTTCATAGGCAGCCATCCGCTCCTGGAGCGTTGTCATATCCTTTGCCATCAGCTC
>DASUPM010000197.1:0-7091 GCA_036281095.1 Pseudorhizobium sp. | reverse complement strand
AGGCCGCTGAGATCGGCTCCGCTCATGGCGGTGCGATAGACAAGGGTTGCCATGCTGCCGAGGATGGCGACCCCGAGGGCGCCTCCGAACTCGGCGCTTGTTTCCGAAATCGCCGAGGCCGAGCCCGAGCGCTCGGGCGGGGCGGTGCCGACGATAAGGCCGGTCGTGGTGAGGATGACGGGGACGAAGCCGAGACCGATGATCATGCTCGATGCCAGAATGCCGAGCAGGCTTTCGGCATAGGCCGCAACGGCCATCGCCGCCATCCCGGCGGCATTGACCAGAAGCCCGCCGATGACGGTTCTGACCGGACCGAAGCGGTTGGTGAAGCGATGGGCCTGGAACGACATGACGGTGAAGACCGCCGCAGACGGCACCGACCAGAGGGCAGCCCTTAGAGGGGAAAGGTCCAGGACGAGCTGCAGGAAGAGGTTCTGGAAAAGAAAGACGCCGAAGACGAAAAAGATGCCGGCGAGATTGACCACCAGCGACGCGGTGAAAGCCGGATTGCGGAAAAGTGCGAGGTCGATCAGCGGGTCGGCGAGGCGCTGCTGGCGCCGGATAAACAGGAGGCCGACGAGAAGACCCAGGGTAATGTAGGCCAGTTGGGAGAAGTGGAAGCCGTCGGCGGCCATGTGCTTGAAGCCGTAGATGATCGGAAGGACCGTCCCGAGCGAGAGCGCCACGCTCGGCAGGTCCAGCCGGCCCGCATCCTCGTTCCTGTATTCGGGCAGGAGAAAGGGCGCGACGGCCAGCAGCACCATCATGACCGGGATGTTGATCAGGAACACCGATCCCCAATGGAAGTAGTTCAGCAGCACACCGCCGATCAGCGGACCGACAAGACCGCCGAGCGCGAAAGCGGTGCCCCAGATGCCGATCGCCCTGTTCCGTTCCCCTTCGTTCCTGAAGAGGTTGACGATAAGCGACAGCGTAGACGGAGCAACGGTCGCCCCGGCAATTCCGAGGAGGGCCCGGGCCAGAATGAGTTGCTGGGCGGTCGTGGAAAAGGCTGCGAAGGCGGATGCAACGCCGAAGGCGAAGGCGCCGATCAGCAAGACGCGCCGGCGTCCTATCCTGTCTCCGAGGGTTCCCATGGTGACGAGAAAGCCCGCGACCATGAAGCCGTAGATGTCGTTTATCCAGAGTAGCTGGGCGGCAGACGGGTCAAGGTCCGCGACGATGGCAGGCACTGCCAGGAAGAGGACGGACAGATCCATCGAATAGATCAGGCAGGCGATCGACAGAACGCAGAGGCCGATCCATTCGCGGCGTGTCGCACGTTCCGCCGAGTTCTCAGTCTCTGCCATGTCTTCCTCCTCACGCGCATCGACCGGATGCCGAAGCCGGCGGAGATTCTGCCGATTTGCTCGAGTTGACAAGCGTCAACTCGAGACTTGTATTGCAGCGGGTCAGGCCTGTGTCTGCGGCCCCGTGACGAAGGCATCCAGCCTTGCGAGCGTCTGGCGGCCGCCTTCCACTGCGCCGAATTTTTCGGTTGCCTCGCGCATCTCCACGGTGGGGAAGAGCAGGGTAATGGTGATCCGCGTCTTCTCTCCCTCAGCGGTGAGCGCGATCATGCCCTCGAACAGTGCAGGTCCGCCCATCTCGTCGCCATGGTCGTAGACGATGCGGGCAGGCTGAGTGATTTCTTTATAGCGGATCCAGTTCGGCCAATCCTTGCCGTCCGGGCCGTGCATGGTGTAGCGCCACAGCCCGCCAACGGAGAAATCCATTTCGTGCGTCTCGGTCTTGAAGCCGTCCGGCCCCCACCACTGGTCGAGATGGCTGGCATCCGTCAACATCTCGAACACCAGCTCTCGCGGTGCGGCGATGAGGCGATCGACCTCGATGGTTCTGCTACTATCGATTGCTGTCGTCATGTCAGCGTCCTCCGTTGAGCTGTTGAAACAGGTCTTCCAGGCGATCGAAATTCTGCTCGTTCGCCGCCGTGATGAATTTCTTCAGTTGCAAGTTCTCCTCGGTGGGCTCGAAGAGCATGCGCCAGCGGAGGCGCGTGCCGCCCCTCTCCGGCACGAACCGCATCTCCATCGTGTAGATGTGCATGGGCTCATGATGCAGGAAGGCGATCCGCTCGGCGGGAACGATCTCCCGAAAGGTGGAGCGGTTGGCGAAATCTGCGCCGTCGGAAGAGGTCATCGTGACGCGCCAGTCACCGCCCTCGCGGAAGTCGAATTCATCGATCCGGTTGGTGAAGCCGTGCGGCCCCCACCACTGCCTGAGCTTGCGGGGATCGGCGAAGGCGTCGAAGAGCGTTGCGGGATCGACGTCAAACAGCCGGTCATTGAGAATTTCCATCTGATCAGTCATTCCGCTCGTCCTTCCTTTCTGTATGGTTCAGCGTGGCAAGGTAGTCTTCGAGCCGGTCCAGCCGGTGCTCCCACAGTGAGCGGTAGTCGCCGAGCCACCCGTCGAGCGTCTTCAACGGCTCGGGCTCCAGCCTGCAAGGGCGCCATTGGGCATTGCGGCTGCGTGAAATCAGCCTGGCCTTTTCCAGAACCTTCAAATGCTTCGAGACTGCCGGAAGGCTCATGTCGAACGGCGCCGCCAACTCGTTCACCGTGGCCTCGCCCTGCGCCAGACGGGCAAGGATGGCCCGGCGAGTCGGATCCGCCAGGGCGAAGAGGGTATTGGAGAGCGGGTCGAGAGACATATTTAGCTTCTTGGTTAATTAACTGGTTGGCTAAATACAGGATAAAAGAAGACCGGTCAACTGACGCCGACCGGTCTGAGTTCGAGCTTAGAAGTAGCTCTGCAGCGGCTGCACCTCAAGGCTGCCCGCCTTCAGCGCCTTGATGGCAAGGGCGGCAGCTTCGGCACCGGCCATCGTCGTGTAGTAGGGGACCTTCTGCATCAGGGTGGCGCGGCGGAGCGACTTGGAGTCGGAGATCGCCTTGTTGCCATCCGTCGTGTTGATGACGAGCTGGACCTGGCGGTTGCGGATGGCGTCCTCGATATGCGGACGGCCTTCCAGGACCTTGTTGATCTTCGTCGCCGCAATGCCCTGTTCCGCCAGGAACCGCTGGGTGCCGCCGGTGGCAAGCACCTTGAATCCGATCTCGGTCAGGATGCGGATCGCCGGCAGGACGCGGCTCTTGTCCTCGTCGCGGACGGAGACGAAGACGGTGCCTTCACGCGGCAGTTCGACGCCGGCGCCGAGCTGGCTCTTGGCGAAGGCGAGGGCGAAATCGGTGTCGAGGCCGATCACTTCGCCCGTGGAGCGCATTTCCGGGCCGAGCAGGATATCGACGCCGGGGAAGCGGGCGAACGGGAAGACCGCTTCCTTGACGGCGATATGCTTCAGGTTGCGCGGATCGGGCTTCTTGCCATAGGCAGCAATCGCCGCATCGAGCTTTTCGCCGGCCATGATGCGAGCGGCGATCTTGGCGATCGGTGCGCCGATCGTCTTGGCGACGAAGGGAACGGTACGAGAAGCACGCGGATTGACTTCAAGAACGTAGATCGTGCCGTCCTTGATGGCGTACTGGACGTTCATCAGGCCGCCGACATTAAGCGCCTTGGCGAGCGCCGTCGTCTGCCGTTCCAGTTCGTCGAGCATTTCGGCGCTCAGCGAGCGCGACGGCAGCGAGCAGGCGGAGTCGCCGGAATGGATGCCGGCTTCCTCGATATGCTCCATGATGCCGGAGACGAAGACGCTTTCGCCGTCGCAGAGCGCATCGACATCCACTTCCACGGCGTTCGTCAGGTAGCTGTCGAAAAGCAGCGGGTTCTTGCCGAGCAGCGTGTTGATCTGCCCGGTCTTGTCGTTCGGATAGCGCTGCTTGATGTCCTCCGGCACGAGGCCCGGCACGGTGTCGAGGAGGTAGGTCTGCAGCATGGATTCCGAGTGGATGATCTGCATGGCCCGGCCGCCGAGAACATAGGACGGACGGACGACCAACGGAAAACCGATTTCGGCGGCAACGAGGCGAGCCTGCTCGACGGAGTAGGCGATGCCGTTGTTCGGCTGGGCGAGATCGAGCTTCTGGAGAAGCTTCTGGAAGCGGTCGCGATCTTCCGCGAGGTCGATCATGTCGGGCGCGGTGCCGAGAATCGGGATACCGTTCTTCTCGAGCGCTTCGGCAAGTTTCAGCGGCGTCTGACCGCCGAACTGGACGATGACGCCGACGACTTCGCCCTTTTCCTGCTCGGCGCGCAGGATCTCGATCACGTCCTCGGCCGTCAGCGGCTCGAAATAGAGACGGTCGGAGGTGTCGTAGTCGGTGGAGACGGTCTCCGGATTACAGTTGATCATGATCGCTTCGAAACCAGCGTCCTTCAATGCGAAGGCGGCATGGCAGCAGCAGTAGTCGAATTCGATGCCCTGGCCTATGCGGTTCGGGCCACCGCCGAGGATGACGACCTTCCTGCGATCGGAAACCTGCGCCTCGGAGCGCAGTTCGCCGACGAAGGGCGTTTCATAGGTCGAGTACATGTAGGCGGTCGGCGAGGCGAACTCGGCGGCGCAGGTATCGATGCGCTTGAACACCGGCCGGACGTTGAGGCCGTTGCGCAGTTCGGCGACTTCCTTGGGCCGCTTGCCGGAGAGGCTGGCGAGGCGGGCGTCGGAGAAGCCCATCGCCTTCAGCATGCGCAGGTTTTCCGCATCCTGAGGCAGGCCGTGCTCGCGGATGCGGGCTTCCATATCGACGATCGCCTTGAACTGGCTGATGAACCATGGATCGATCTTGCAGCCCTCGTGGACCTCGCCTTCGGACATGCCCATGCGCAGTGCCTGTACGACCATGCGCAGACGGTCCGGCGTCGGGGTGCCGATCGCGGCGCGGATGGCGTTGTTCGTGTTCTCGCCGTCTTCCAGGCCGGGAATCTCGATCTCGTCGAGGCCGGTCAGGCCGGTCTCCATGCCGCGTAGCGCCTTCTGCAGCGATTCTGCGAAGGTGCGGCCGATCGCCATGACCTCGCCAACCGACTTCATCGCCGTGGTGAGCGTCGGTTCGGCACCCGGGAACTTCTCGAAGGCGAAGCGCGGGATCTTGGTGACGACATAGTCGATGGACGGCTCGAAGGACGCAGGCGTCGCGCCACCGGTGATGTCGTTTTCCAGTTCGTCCAGCGTATAGCCGACGGCGAGCTTCGCCGCGACCTTGGCGATCGGGAAGCCGGTGGCCTTTGACGCCAGCGCTGAGGAGCGCGACACGCGCGGGTTCATTTCGATGACGACCAGGCGGCCGTCCTTCGGGTTGACGGCGAACTGCACGTTCGAGCCGCCGGTCTCGACGCCGATCTCGCGCAGCACCGCGATCGAGGCGTTGCGCATGATCTGGTATTCCTTGTCGGTCAGCGTCAGGGCCGGCGCGACTGTGATGGAATCGCCCGTATGGACGCCCATCGGATCGATGTTTTCGATCGAGCAGATGATGATGCAGTTGTCCGCCGTGTCGCGGACGACCTCCATCTCGTATTCCTTCCAGCCGAGAACCGATTCCTCGATCAACACTTCGGTCGTCGGCGAGGCGTCGAGGCCGGAGCCGACGATCTCGAAGAATTCCGAACGGTTGTAGGCGATGCCGCCGCCCGTGCCGCCGAGCGTGAAGGAGGGACGGATGATTGCCGGCAGTCCGACGACGTCGATCGCCTGCGCGGCGATGGCCATCGCGTGGCTCATGTAGCGCTGCTTGCGGTCGGTCTCGCCGAGGTTCCACTGGTTCTCCAGTGCGTCGAGCGCCTTGTCGAGCTCCGCGCCCGAATGGCTTTCGCGCAGCTTGGCGCGCTCCGCCTCGTGAGTTTTGCGGTCCGCGTCCTTGATTTCGGTGGCGTTGGCAAGCATCGACTTGGGAGTTTCGAGACCAATGCGGGCCATGGCCTCGCGGAACAGGGCCCGGTCTTCGGCCATGTCGATCGCGGCAGGCTTGGCCCCGATCATCTCGACATTGTAGCGGTCGAGAACGCCCATACGCTTCAGGGAAAGCGCGGTGTTGAGCGCGGTCTGCCCGCCCATCGTCGGCAGCAGCGCGTCCGGACGCTCCTTGGCGATGATCTTGGCCACCACTTCCGGCGTGATCGGCTCGACATAGGTCGCGTCGGCGAGGCCGGGGTCGGTCATGATCGTAGCGGGGTTGGAGTTGACGAGGATGACCCGGTAGCCTTCCTCCCTCAGCGCCTTGCAGGCCTGGGTGCCGGAATAATCGAATTCGCATGCCTGGCCGATGACGATCGGACCCGCGCCGATGATGAGGATCGATTTGATATCTTGGCGCTTCGGCATGGTCTCTATCCGCTCTTTTTCCGGCTGCGCGAAAAGCCGGCCCGGGGCTTGGAGGCTCCGGTCGGGTCGCGTGTCGCTATTTTCAGGCTAGACGCGGCTTATAGGCAAATGTCGGGAGGAACGGAACCCCATAAATCGGCAAATCGACAGGAATCGCCACCATGTTCGTGATGGGCGAAAGATCGGGGGAGTACCGACTGTGGCTCCGCTGGCATGGACATCGGGCCGAATGGAGAAGTATGACCAATCCAGACGATAGCAGGCGCGAAAGCGCCGGAGGAAGAACATGGCCGATGCAGTGATGAAACCCGCCGTTCCGGCAAGCGCCACGGTGATGCCGATCATCTTGGCCGTCAGCTTCAGCCACATGCTCAACGACATCATGCAGTCGATGATCGCGGCCATCTATCCCATGCTGAAGACCGATTATCAGCTGGATTTCTGGCAGATCGGCATCCTGACGCTGGCCTTCCAGTGCACGGCATCGCTGCTGCAGCCGGTGGTCGGCATCGTGACGGACAAGAGGCCTTTTCCCTATTCGCTGCCGGTCGGCATGGCCTCCACCTTTTGCGGCCTCGTCCTGCTGGCGAGCGCCCACAACTATGGCATGCTGGTGTTTGCGGCCTCGCTGGTGGGCATCGGCTCCGCGATCTTCCACCCGGAATCGTCGCGGGTCGCCAGGCTCGCTTCCGGCGGCCGCTACGGCTTCGCCCAGTCGGTGTTCCAGGTCGGAGGGAACTTCGGCACTGCGATCGGCCCGCTGCTCGCGGCCTTCATCATCGTCCCGCGTGGTCAGGGCAGTGTCGCCTGGTTCTGCATTGCGGCGATCATCGGCATCATCGTT